>NZ_MAOG01000043.1:0-44604 GCF_001884205.1 Bacillus sp. NH11B
ATTAGAGTTCGATAGAACTCTTTACTTAGGAATCCCCCTCTTCTAAACGAAGTGAAAGTGGGGGTAGTTCAATAACCATATAGAATATAAATGTGTCTGCATTTCGCATC
The DNA here is from genome assembly GCF_001884205.1 of Bacillus sp. NH11B. Classification (NCBI taxonomy): domain Bacteria; kingdom Bacillati; phylum Bacillota; class Bacilli; order Caryophanales; family Bacillaceae; genus Bacillus; species Bacillus sp. NH11B. Next base: position 111 of record NZ_MAOG01000043.1, read on the forward strand.
ACCGTATCCCAACTACTCGTGTATCTCTACTAAGTGGAATATAAAATTCACCACTCCTTAACCTGTCACTGGGATAGATGATTTTTATCAGTACTATGTGGTTGCAATTATAGTCATACGACTGCTATACTACTTAGACATAACGTTTAGGCAGCGGTTATGACCAAGCGGATACATATCATTAACAAAATAGAGCTAGCCAGTCTGGACAGCTCGTTTCCATAATTATCGTTATCAGAAGTTGTTTTTAGATAATCAGTTCTTATATTTTATAATAGTGCCGTTTGTTCCTTTGTCTCAGTCTTCAATTTGTCTTGCAGATCTGATTTGTTTAACTGAAGTTGTATTACTAGGAATGCTAGGGACAATTGCATTGAGAGGAATAATGGTCACTATTTCTTCGTTTGTATAAAGATATTAATGCTTATAAAAAAGACACTCATTCTAAAATGTACCCTATAGAATAGACAATTAAAAAAGTCTATTCTATAGGGTGTTTTTATAGAAACATAATGTTACTATCGTTGGGCTACGCCCTTCACAAGCTTGAGGAAGAAGAATTATTTCGGGGAATTCGTTAAATTCGTAAGTTTATCCTTTATTGCAAATTGTAACTACAGTTTACTTTGCTGTAAAGAAACAAAAAACATTTTTCTTATTCAATAATTCCAATTTCTAGAGCCTTTTGAACAGCTTCTTCTTTGTTACGGACTCCTAGCTTTGTATAAGCTGTGGAAGCATAATTTCTGACCGTACCATTCGATAAATATAACCTTGATGCTATGGTAGTGTATCGAAGTCCTTTTGCTACTAGTTGCAATATTTCTATCTCCCTAGCTGTTAGCTCATAAGCGGTTGCTTTTGATTGTGGTGTCTCTTTTTGCTCATCAAACTTCTCAAATATTTTGTGAGACATTCCCTGATCAATTAGTGTCCCACCTTTGTGAATAAGTCGAATCGTATTAGCTAGTTCCAACGTTTCAATAGATTTGAGTAAAAAACCATCCGCACCATTGCGAAATGATTCCAACGCCTGTTCGGTATCCTGAAAAGTTGTAAAAACCAATACGCGGATATGTGGCCATTGTTGCTTAATCTTTTTGGTTGCTTCGACTCCATCCATGTGCTGCATATCTAAATCCATAAGTATAACATGGGGTTGAAGGCGCCCACACAAATCGATGGCTTGATTGCCATCCTCAGCCAAACCGACTACATTTAAATCTTCATATCTATCGAGTAGTGTTCTCAAACTTTCCCGAACAAATGGCTGATCGTCTACAATTAACAAACGAATAAGTCCATCTTTTATTTCAGTTTGTCGTGGTATGGTACAAGTAACAAGCATTCCTTCCTCTGGCTTTGTATATACAGACAATTGACCTTGCAAATTCATTGCCCGCTCTTTCATCGCATTCATACCAAAGCCTTCCTGCCATTCTACATTTCCTGTTCCATTATCTTGAACTTCTAACCTCGTATATTGTTGTTCAAACTGCAATGAAACTATAATTTCAGTCCCTTGACCATGACGTACTGCATTCGTAAGGGACTCTTGTAAGCAACGAATGAATGCGATCTTCGCTTGCCGAGACAATTGATATTCCTCTCCGAATGTCCTAAAACTTACATTTACCTGAGCGTGCTCCTGAAATTCGGCTCCAAGATTTTGTAGAGATTGAATCAAGGAAGGGGATTGACACGGAGAATCCATTTGGTGTAGATAACCTCTCACGTTCTCGATGCTTTTACGCCCCATTTCAAGCAGAGAATCTAGCCTCTGTATACCCATTTCAGTAGCAAGTTCGGTACGCAACGTTTCCATCCCCATAATAATAGAAGTATAAGCGTGACCAACTGTATCATGAAGCTCGCTCGACAGCCTGTTCCGTTCTTCTGCCAGTGTAATGCGTTCAATCTGAGACATATATTGCTCAAGTACTGCGTTTTGTTTACGAATTGCTTCATTTTGCTTATGATTGGCGATTAATAAATGAAAAGCGAATCCCATTACATAAGCGAATCCATAATAGGTGACCATAGCCCAATAGCTATTACTTGGCGCAACCGCATAGAAAATTCCAGTTGTTATAAAAACTGTTGTTGGAGCTGTCCAATAATAGGACAAATGCTTACTATTTACAGCAATTAGAAACACCGATATAAGAAATATGTTGTAAGCTTCCGGAAATAATGAGGTTAAATATATACATTGTCCACCATACAGCAGTATTTCTGTGAACAAGTAATATTTGTAATTGAACAGTAAGGCTACCCATGGAATTGAGAAGGCAACAACCTCCCAAAGAATAATGATCCAAAGTGGCAATGTTAACCCATCCTGAAAACTTAATGTAGCTAGGATGATAGACACACTAGTAAGTAGACGTATCCCTAACATAATCCAATCATACCAAAACCAATACTTAACCATATCTAACAAGTCATTTACCCCCTAAATAGCCTACCATTTTACTTCCTATATTAAAATTTAATCCTTCATGTCTTATTATACTTTTAAATTTAAAACTGCGATACTACTCACAGACTGCAAACTTCTATTGATTTAGTTGCCGAATCATACTACGTGTATAGCCCCCAATTTTCTTTGTCAAACGATCTACTATTCTAATACTTATGGCGGTAAATACTATACCCATAAACATTACAAAGAGTGACTTGGAAAAAGTATCTATCTGTATGAAAATAATATTCATTTCGATGTAGCGATACAGTAGTGGTGCCAACAGGAACATAAGTGGCATTACATAAAAAATGGTTGCACTAATAAGACTAAAAATGCCAATCGTAAGTTTCTGCATTAACCAATAGACAGCAGACCAAGTACGGCGATCTGTAAGCACTAATTTCACCTGAGTCCAGTTCGATGTATCTATTGTTATACTTCTATCATAAGAGTCTGTTGAAATATCTGTATAAATTTTCGTCTGTATGCGCTCGAATTGGATAAAAGGTGTAGTAGTCTGTAGTACGCGTATAACTAGTGGAATCCCAATTACCGTAAATGAAAGGGTGAAGCTGAATAGCAGAGCTATTAGATAAAAACAAAAATAGAACAATCCTGTAACGAAAGTTAGCAATAAAAAATAACCATTCTGGATGAATCTTAATTTCATAAAGTTCATCACTCCTATCTATGTAATAACCGAATTGTACTGCTTTTTTTGTCATTCTCACTAGTGTAAAAGTGTCATATGACATTTCTAAATGATGCTAAAAAGGGGAGAGTAACCTACTTCTGGTTAAAAAAGATGCTTATATTAATCTCCATAAAATAATCCCGTTCTTGCAGATGCAAGAAGGGATTGTTTTGTACTTTTATTTAATATGAGATGGACTTGTTTTTCGAATGTGAAAAATAATATCAAATTGCTCAAGCAATGACTTATCAAAGTATGCCGATTCGTTCGGTAAGAGTCGTGCCCCTATACTTAGTAATGGTCTTTTTGCTTTAACCCATTTCTCTGCTGGTCCTTTAAGGTGACGGTTATCCAATAAAAACATTTTATATGGTACTTTTCCGAGGGTATAATTGAAACTATTTATATCTTGTGGAATCAGATCCGTTGTAATCTTATCTCCAGTGGCGTTGTATAAGGTGAAATTCCCCTCCGTAGTTGTACTGCCAATTGTGACATAATTATTGTCTAAACGTTCCTTCAAAAATTGCCCCGCAACATAAGGGTATAATTTCTCATCGATAATTCCTTTAGCTATATGAATATTGTGTCCCCATACCATTGTTTTACCACCCAATGTCTCTTGTGCCCACATTGCATGATCGGCCAAGTATTGCTCATGTAGCTTTAACATACTTGGATAGTCGTTAGGAATTAGCATTGTGGTAAATTTCTCTATTGCACTTGCCGTTGCTTTCGCCCAGATGTACTCGGGTGAAACTATTTCTGTGTTGGCTTGCTTATTCTCATCTTTTAGTAATCGAGCTACTCTCTCAGCGTTTGCTTTGAACTTTTCTTTTATTTCAGGAGCAAGGTCCATATATTCCTGTGTACTTCCATTAAAAGCCGACAATTCTTTATAATTTTCTTCTACTTCTGCCAGCAAATCTGGTCGATGCAGCCTTACATAATCAATTACTTTATTAAAGCAACCTTGGTCCAACTCCTTTAAGTCGAGCCCAATAAATTGGATCTTTTTTTTATTGGATGGATCAGCATTATAATCTTTCATCCACTCAATCATGGCTATAATTTCATCAGTAGGATATAAAAAGTTTAAAAATTCCCTAGGGTTTCCTTTTCCTGTTTGGATATATTCATTTAGCTTTAAGCCGTTTCCCCAATCTTCTTCCATTGTGAAATTTGTAAAACCCATCTCAGTAACCAAATATTTCACAAGTCGAAACTTCATAGTGAAAATTTCAGAGCTTCCATGAGTATTCTCTCCTAATGCTACATATTGTGCGCTCCCAATCATTTTCTTAAGTGGTTTTAAATCCTCAAATGTTTTTGATGGCTCTATCGTTTTTAATGGGTAAGCTTGTGATTGTATTGATTTAATTATATTTTTTTGGATTGATTGACCTGAATTTTCGACTGCTACCGTTTGAGCGTTTCCTACTTCCACACATCCTGTGACTAATAAAGCTGTACTAACCATTGCAATTATCCTTTTCTTATTCATCTTTGCCACCTCAATTGAATTATTTTTATAAGCAAGATTGATTCATGTACTTGCATGAATCCTTTGCCTTAATTCAATTGTTATCTATTCCATATCATATTTTCTAGTTACATATTGTCATAAGGTTAAATTGACACAAGTCATAGGTTAATCATTACACTTTTGTACTAACGGCTATGACAACTTATAAATAATAATTACATTGATGAGTCGCAAGTAAGACTAGATTATGAGTTTGGGAGGGATTTTAAAGATGAATGATCTGTATGTCAAAATATTTTTATTCTAAAGTGTGTCTGTGGAAATGACAAGAAGTAAATTCGATAAACAAGTGAATTAAAGGGGAAGGGCGGATTACAATGATATTACACGCAAAATCGTTCCACAATAAAGATAAAATCCAACGTGCTAAAATAGGACTTCAACTCTTTCTGAGTATCTTAATCATTACTTCTATTATCCTAAATGTAGTAGTAATAATTACTAAAAGTATGCCGCTTATTGTGGTATATATGTTTACCCCAGCATTTTCTTCTATTTTGACTCGCATAATACTGAAAGAAGGGTTTAAAGATGTATCTTTTAGTCTCGGTAACTTAAAGATATGGAAGGGGATTGGTCTTGCTCTGTTAATACCTATGATAATATGTGGAATTACTTATTCTATCGCCTGGTTGAGCGGAATTGCGAGGTTTCAGCATCCCGAAGGTGGTATGTTAGAACCAATCTACAATATACTTGGACTTCAGTATTTACCGGCACCATTCAGTTTCATTTATCTAGTAGTATTGAGCGGCGTTTTAGGAAGCTTGCTTAACTTAATCCCAGTTATGGGGGAAGAAATGGGTTGGCGGGGGTATATGCTCACAAGGCTAGTCGATGCGGAATTTTCACGTCCCATCCTTATTAGTGGATTGATTTGGGCAACGTGGCATGTCCCAATTGTTATTGCTGGATTATACGTAGAGGGAACATCTATCTTTCTCTCTGTACTTGGCATCTATTTTTGTATTGTACCATTCAGTTATATTACTGCTTATCTACGACTTTTAACAGGTAGCATTTGGCCTTCGGTTATCATCCATACTACTTGGAATGCCATTATTCAAGGACCTTTCGCGCGTGCAAGTACAGGACATCAAACTGAGATTTGGATTGGAGAATCTGGTTTGATAACCGCTATTATTATCTTAATAACTGCAATAATTGTGTCACGAATAATAAGATTTACTAAACATTGATTTTGTTTGTAAACAATTAATCAGTTTATGTGTAAATAGTTGTATTTTGATTATTTTCTTTAATACCATGTAGCATAATTTTTTCACTTCCAAAAGAGGTACTATGGAATGCTGTTGTTATTCAAAGATATAATTAACTAGAAAGAATTTTAGTGTTTATTATATAGAAAAATCAAAATGTTACAAGTCAATATTAACTAAGCCGCTATAAAATACCCCCATTCGATATTTTGAAAGAGGGTATTTTAATTTGGGATATTTGCCTTTCTTCGAATGATGGGCATATGCCATTACCCATCGCTATCCTCGAAAGGGTTCTGGTGCAAAGATTGTATTTATTTGAAAGAGGTATATTGATTCCTAATGGAATCTATTCTTATGCAGACATTCCGAATAGTTGATGAATAAACTTCACTTCATTTCATTTCATTTTGGACAGACTTGTCCCGTAAAATAAGTTGGCCTTTTTTAATGATATGCATCGCTTCTATTTCTGAAAGAATAGATTTTGCTTTTCCATACCAATCACATCCTTTTTTAGAGTAATAGTATCAGTATGTCCAAGTCTGAAAGACTTTTTTTAGATATTTTGAAGTTTTTGCACCAGAACCAAAAAGAGCACCCAGTATAGGTGCCGGAATAAAAATTATTCAATGATAAAGATAATTACTTATCACCATTTTATTTGTATGTTTCAATTAAAAACATGAACAAAAATTGTACATGTCTATATAAAATCTATGTTCTGTCTATGTAAACATTTGTTTTATTTACAACGTAAATAAGAATTCCATCTGGTGTAATATCTATACCAACAGGTTCGGTACCCACGCTAATTGTACCAATAACGGAATTGTTAGCGAAAATCCAAGGCTCTTTATATTGAGAAATAAAGAAGAGTCATTATAAAGAATCTTACTTTTTCATAAATAAAAGAGCAGCTAGCAAAAGCTAACTGCTCCAATCATGGAATATGGTTAAGAAATGGGTTGTATACAGTATTGACAGAATATTTAGTTTCATTCAGGGGTTTACTAATTATGTAGGTTACATGAGAAGTCCTATTAATATCCAGGCTGCTGTACAGAGATAATAAAGTTGTTTAATTTACAATAAAGTCGTTTAAAAAACGCAAGTCATGTTATTCAACAATCCGGCCATTTAATGGAATAAAAATCGCGAATCTAATTGGATATTTATGTTAATATTAGTGTAGAATTTGTGAAGGATTGTCTTAATCTAAAATTGCAATTAATTTTTTTTGGTTGAAAATATAAGTAGTTTGTATCGCTGTAGGTATTCAGATAACAAGGTAGACAAGGAGACTGAAATGATAAACTTTGTTAAGCAAGAAAAAGTTAAATGTTCTACATGCGGGAATAAAATCAGAGAAAAACAGGTTATGAGGAAAAGTCAATTTGCAATAGGCAAAATGTTCGTAATCGCCATACTAATGCTAATGATAAGTGTTAACGGAGTTGTATTTGCAAACGATAACGAATCTACAAATGGTAGTTTTGATATTTCTAAGATTGATCAGTTTATGACAAATGAGATAGAGAGACTGAACATTCCTGGTGCATCATTGGCTATCGTAAAGGGAGATCAAGCGGAATATATACAAGGATATGGTGTTTCAAATCCAGATGGGACAAAAATGACATCGCAAACGCCAATCGTTCTTGGTTCGACTACTAAATCGTTCACGGCCCTTGCCATTATGCAGTTAGTGGAACAAGGAAAAATCTCCCTAGAAGAACCGGTGCAATCCTACATACCTTGGTTTCAAATTGCAGATGAAGAAGCATCTGAAAAAATCACCATTCAACATTTACTGAATCATACAAGCGGTCTTTCTACAAATGATGGTCAAGTATCTATATCACAAGGGAATAAAACATTAAAAGAACATATTAAAAGCTTGGCAAATACAGAATTGACATATTCTGTGGGCGAACAATATCAATACTCGAATTTAAATTATAACATTTTAGGTTTAGTCATCGAGGAGGTTACGAATAAATCGTATAAAGAGTATATCAATGAATTCATATTCAAGCCGCTTGAAATGAACAATAGTTATGTTAACCCAAAAGATGATACAAACAATGCAATTGCGATTGGATACCAAACTGTATTTGGATTAAAGGTGCCGACAAAGCAATTAATCCATGAAGGAACTGTTTCTTCAGGTTACCTTATTTCCAGTGCGGAAGATATGGCAAATTACATGATCGTACAATTGAATCAGGGAGAATTCAAAGGAAAAAGTATTTTATCAGCGAATGCAATGACCACAATGCATCATCCATCAGCACTCATGGGGAATGATACCTACTATGCAATGGGATGGGAAGTGAATAATGAAGGAATCTCGCATAATGGATGGACAGAAAATACATACTCAAAAGTTGTGTTAGATGGGGAGTATGGCATCAGCTTGCAGATCAATTCAATGGATTATCTTAATCTTAATGAATATGATGCCATCATAAGCGGGATAAACAAGCTGGTACATAATGAAGAACCTTCTATATCTGATAGCAATCCATTTATGAAATATGTAATTATTGATTTGATTTTACTGGCAATAGTTGCTTTAATTGTTTGTTCAGCTTACAGAATTTTCAAACCTAAAAATCGTAAAGTAACAACATTCCGTAGGATTCTAAATGGGTTGTCTATATTAGTATTTAACTGGCTGCTGCCATTGATTATTTTGATTGGATTTCCTAAATTATTTGGTCCTTTGTCTACGGTAACATTATTTGCTCCAGGAATAGGGCATCTCTTATTTTTAATACCTTTGCTCTTTATAATTGTGGGAGTCGTTAAATTAGGTAAAGTAACACTAACATTAAAGAAAAATACTTTCGATGCATAAGCTGAAAAATCGTGATTGATTTCATTAAAGGGTGCTATTGTTGAATGAGCCATAGATTTTTAAACGATTTTATTGTTATATTTTGAGTACAGTGAAGTATCTTATATCGAAAATTAAACAACTAAATTTTAACCCCGTCCTAAATTTAGAACGGGGTTATGCTTGTTTTGGGTTTAAAAATTAAATAACTTTATTTTCTTTTCACACCAGTTTCATTATTGATTGGTTTACAAAAAAGGTCTTAAGTAAACTGAATTCTCCTAAAAAAATTCATTTAGTTCAACTATTTATTTATGCGATATTTGGCGTAATTTCATTAGGTATATTGTTTTCATTTGTTTTTATGGTACCTGACTTGGTATGGAATGCTCTTTTTGGAATAATACTAGCTGTTTTATATTTCTTTGTATTATCGTCTTTAAAGAAAAGAGATAAATCAACATCCTGAATGTATACTTTTGATGATGATTTGTTTAGGGATTTTCACAGTTATCTTTCCTGGTTATCATAATATGTTTTATCTGCATATTTTTTATCTTTTCCTTTTAGGTAGGCTAAGATTACTTTTGGATTTTTAAGTAAAGCCCAGTCTCCATATTTATCAAATCTTCTGCATGAAGTTATCATTCCGTTTTTAATGGTACCGAATTTCTTATTATTTTGCTTTCCCCATTTTTTTAACCGTTTAGCGAAATCTGCATCTTCTGCCATAAGCATGTTTTCATTAAATCCGTTGATTGCCATAAAGTCTTTTCTATAGCACCAAAAAATCCCTACAGATATAGCTCCATATTTAAAAAGTAAGGGGATTATTATTAACATTGCGGAAACGAATATTCCTAAAGATATTCTTTCAAACTTCCCAGTTACCCCACCGCCAATGTATTTATCTGAAGCTAAATATTTATCTACATTAGACAACATAGACTCTGTCATTTGGGTATCAGCGTCTATAGTAACGATTATTTCTCCACTAGCTATTTGGGCCCCAGCATTTCGGATTTTGGATAAGTTTTTATCGTTATTTTTTAATGTAATACAGTTATAAGACTTTGCTATTTCCTCTGTTTTATCTGTACAACGATTTAAAACAACTATGACTTCAGTTTGATCTTTATATGCCTCTGATGCCTTTGCAATTGAATCCAAACATTTTCTAATGTACTTTTCTTCATTGTGTGCAGGGATTATAATAGAAAACTTTACATCTTTTTTAAAATTGGCTCCTGAAGATTCGTTTGTTTCAGTCATAATATTCCCCCTTGTTATATAAAGTGAATATCTATTATATATATTAACATTTAGTGGGTTGTATTATAGAAACTGAAAGTAAACTATTATTTAAAAGTTTACTTTGGAATGGCTTTAGAAAAATAACATTCACTTCTTATGGAAAGTAGTCATAGGAATACATCCTTCATTGTGGGCGGGGTGCACATAGTTAAAAAAAATAGCCTTGTCCAATCCATTATCATTCTTTTGTCTTTTAATACTACAAAGGGGGTGAGTGGATGGGAAATAACGGAAAAATAACGTTTCGATTTGTAAAAAAAGATGGGCAAGAAATTAATTTGGGAAATCTTGATGATAGACGAAAAATTGTCATTGTCATTAATAATCAGATTACATTTGCACCGAATACAACACAAATTGCCAGTGGAGCCGGACAAAATAGTGTAGCAGGAAGTAATGCAGCAATCGATTCATCGAATATACGACAGCAAGAAACGGTGGGCGCTGGAGGCGAAGCGATAAATAAAGGAATTAGTGGGGATCAGATTGAGCCACATAAAATGAAAAAAGAAACTTCGGATGAAGAAGCAGAAGTTGTACTCATCATCAAAAATCAAATTAATAGAACCCGTGAGAAACAGGCTAGTGCTACTCAAGTGGCAAGTGGTGGTGGGGATGACAGTGCAGCGGGAACAAACGCTGCCATCGAAAGTTCTAACACTAAACAGCTACATGCAGTGGGAGGCGGAACGGATAGTTCGGCAGTAAACACAGGTGAAGAAGGCGATCAAATAGAAGAATGCGATTAAAGAAAGAAAAATAATTGCATTTTTTTCTTAATAGGGGTCACCATACATGCCCATCAACTTAAGAGTGGAAACACAATGAACTTTCGTTCGTATAAACGAAAAAACTCTTAAAATATTTTGTGTCCTTAAAAACGAGCATACCAAATAAATCTAGATAGGTATCGTTTTTAAAAATTATGCAGCTTTCTTTTGTTTTCTCAAACCATTATGCTCATAGACAACACCTAAAATATCAAAGACTGTTTTCTTCTCGTATCGATGAGATTTCCGGCCATTCTTCTGGAGTAAGTGGAACAGGCGGATTAGAATCTTTGTTATTTCTTGGGTGTTTTGCTGTATGGTTCGATATAAAATGTGTAAATGATCTTTAATCATTCCAATTGCTTTATATTCACTTAATTCTTGTTTCTTTTTTATAAAAGAAGTTAGCGCATTTTAAACATCGTAGAGGGGCACAGGAAAATAGCGATTAGCTTTCCATATAGCTGGCACTCTAATCTCTCCTGTTTTGTATGTTCGATTTTTAAATAATACCCAAGAAGGAGTGGGTTGCAGTTATAGAAATACTCTATTTTTTGTATTTCTATAATAGATAAAATTTCAAAAAAACAGAATTATCTTGACAGTTATTGAATGGATTGATAAGGTTATAAAAAAAATATTTCTTATCCAGAGAGGTGGAGGGACTGGCCTTATGAAACCTCAGCAACAGGTCTGCTTAAGTAGACACTGTGCTAATTCCAGCGGGTGATAATCCTGATAGATGAGAGCTTCCGTTTTTATTTGTCAGTAGCGCCCTCTTTTTTAGAGTGCGTTTTTGTTTTTTCTGGATAGTAACTAAAGGAGAGTAGAAATGGAGAACAAAAATGGGCAAGAATTTCAAAGGAAAATGCAAGCACGTCATATAGTCATGCTATCACTTGGTGGGGTGATTGGAACTGGCTTATTCTTAAGCCCGGGTTACACTATTCAACAAGCTGGCCCGTTTGGAACAATTCTATCCTATCTGATTGGTGCGCTAGTGGTTTATCTAGTTATGCTATGTTTAGGAGAGCTTTCTGTACATATGCCTGAAACGGGCGCATTTCATAGTTATGCAGTTAAATACATTGGACCGGGTACAGGGTATACAGTAGCCTGGTTGTATTGGTTAACTTGGACTGTTGCTTTAGGTTCTGAATTTACAGCCGCAGGATTACTAATGAAGCGATGGTTTCCATCGATTGATGTTTGGGTATGGAGTGCTCTTTTTGCCATTTTGATCTTTGTATTAAATGTCCTGACTGTTAAATTTTTCGCCGAATCCGAATTTTGGTTTTCATCGATAAAGGTTATAGCTATTGTGATTTTTATTGTTTTAGGAGTAGCGGCAATGCTAGGGTTTCTTCCGATGACTCATTCAAAAGCAGCACCATTCTTTTCTAATTTTACAAGTGGAGGTTTATTTCCTCATGGTGCTACGGCCATTATAATGACCATGCTTGCGGTTAATTTTGCTTTTTCGGGAACAGAATTAATAGGCATTGCAGCTGGAGAAACAGCGAACCCGGAAAAAATGATACCGAAGGCCATTCGAACTACTCTGTGGAGATTAATCATCTTTTTTGTAGGAACGATTGTTGTTTTATCTGCGTTATTGCCTATTTCCGATGCAGGGGTATTAGAGAGCCCTTTTGTTGCAGTTCTAGAACGAATTGGGGTGCCATATTCAGCTGACATAATGAATTTCGTTATCTTAACAGCCATTTTATCTGCGGCAAACTCAGGCCTTTATGCCTCTTCTAGAATGCTTTGGTCGCTTGCTAATAAGAATACGATATCCCCGATTTTTGGAAAAATGACGAAGCAAGGTGTTCCAATCAACGCCGTCATTTTCAGCATGGTGGGTGGAGCTTTGGCTTTGCTCTCAAGTATTGTGGCACCAGATACTATCTATATCGTACTTGTTTCCATTTCCGGTCTAGCAGTAGTTGTAGTTTGGATGAGTATTAGTGCTTCCCAGTTCCTTTTTCGCAGACAATTTTTGAAAGAAGGAAATTCTGAAAAGGACTTGATTTATCGCACACCACTATATCCATTAGTACCAATTGCTTCTTTTATCCTTTGTCTGGCATCGTGTATTGGAATTGCATTCGATCCAACACAGAGAATTGCCTTATATTGCGGCATACCGTTTATTTTGTTTTGCTATGGAAGTTATTATCTAACAAAAAATCTAAAAAAGAGGGGCGTAGATTATGTCGAACAAAATCAACCCAATTGATGCTATTTTATCCCAACATTCCATTATGCTTCTTGACGGAGCATTAGCTACAGAATTGGAGGCGCATGGATGTAATTTGGACGATCCCCTTTGGTCGGCACGTGTGTTACTAGAAAATCCGGAACTAATTTATCAGGTTCATTCGGACTATTTTCGTGCTGGAGCGGACTGTGCCATAACAGCAAGCTATCAAGCTACTATTAGTGGTTTTTCCGCGTATGGAATACTAGAACAGGAAGCTTTGGAATTAATTAAGAAAACGGTGTTACTTGCAAGAAGGGCAAGAGATGATTTTTGGAAGGAAAATACGCAAACGAATAGGCCTAAACCATTGGTTGTTGCATCAGTTGGTCCGTACGGGGCTTACCTTGCAGATGGCTCAGAGTATGTAGGCAACTATGGTGTGACAGATAAAACATTAGCAGACTTTCACCGTTCGAGAATGTCAGCGTTAATCGAAGCAGGTGCAGATCTATTGGCATTTGAAACGATCCCATCCCTACAAGAAGCAAGAGTATTAGATACATTATTGCGTGAGTTTCCAGAAACATATGCTTGGCTTTCCTTTTCGCTAAAAAATGAGAAAGAGATTAGTGAAGGTATGAAACTCGTGGAGTGTGCACGAGCTTTTGAGAAAAGTGAACAAATTGTAGCGATAGGCATCAATTGTGCGCCAGTAACCGTTGTGACTGGTGCAATCCAAGAGTTGAGGGCAAACACCAAAAAACCGATTATTGTTTATCCAAACTCGGGTGAAACTTATAATCCAGAATCAAAAACATGGCATGGTCATGAACAATGTAACGCGTTGGATATTCAATCTGAAGAATGGTACCAAGCAGGTGCACGTTTAATAGGTGGATGCTGCAGAACGACACCTTATCACATTGAGGAGATATCGAACAAGTGGCGTTCTTCCGAGTTTTTCTATTCGAACGAAGCAAAACAGTAATGTAATGGATGATAATCTATCTTTGTGCGTATTTTCATGATTTTGCTTGTTCAGGAATCTACAGTTACGTCTATTGGAACAAAATGCCTTTTCAGAGACACAAATGTGGATGGTAGCCTCGGGAATCCAGTGGACTTTTGGGTATCTTAGGTAAGGAAAGGAATCAGGGAAAATAAAAATCGCTAGTTTAATAGATATGGTAGACAACATGCTGAATCTTTTAATGAAGATGTAGTTGATCCAATTGAAGGTGAAGGGGACCATTTATTCGTAATTAAAGTTAATGAAGAGGTTAATTTAGTTATTCAAAAAATAGTTCAATAACTATATGAAAATTTGTTGTGGTAAAAATCCTTGTTGTAGTAGTAAATGTGGTCATATTGTTGTAAAAAAGGATAGATGTAAACAGGTATACTCTCCTGTTCATCTATCCTTTCCTTTTTACCTTATAAAATGTGTGACATTATATTCAATCGCATTAATATAGGATTTCATTACTATTTCCTTGACTTTAAATAAAACGATAGGGTTTATTTGGTATGCGTATTATTAAGAGTATGCTTCTATTTTAGGAATGCTTTACCCCACAAAATGAAAGTACACTTTATTTCCATTCTTAAGTTGATAGATGTGGGGTAGCATCACATGCCCAGCATGCTAGAAATAACAAATTACCCCATACCCATTAAGCTAATATTTTGAGAGCCCTCCATAACGAAAAGTTTACCTCTTCACAGTTAGTTATGAGATTGGGGTTCGTTTTTTTCGTTTTTAAGAACAATTGATTTCATAAGTTGATGGGTATGTATGGTGACCCCTAAAAGAAAAAACACCCGCCTAAATTAGAAAAAATTAGGTTGTATCGGGTTATTCTTTGAATTGCTTCCGTAACATTAAATGGTCAATTCTTCGTGAAATACCTAAAAAAAACGTCACAATACTGTGACGTAAAAATGGAGAAGTTTTAACCTATTATCATTTATTCGTAGTTTTTAAAGTATTTAACACTATTCTGGTTGCTTCTGCAATAAGTTTATCATCGTATTCAGCACCCTCTTTATCATGATTAGAAAGTATTGCAAGAACAATTGGCTTTTTATTTGGTGGCCAAATAATTGCAATATCATTCCTTGTTCCATAAGATCCTGCACCTGTTTTATCAGCTACTTCCCATCCCTTTGGTACGCCCGCACGAATCAATTTATCTCTAGTTGTATTTCTCTTCATCCAATCTACTAATAGTTCACGTTTTTCAGGTGAAAGTACAGTTCCTATTGTAAAAGATTGAAGCGTCTTAGCTATCGCTTCTGGTGTACTGGTATCATGTGTTTCCCCTGGATTCACTTCATTTAATTCAGGTTCAAATCGTTCTGAAGTAGTAACAGTATCACCAATTTCTCTCAATATTTTTTCAAACTCAGAAGGACCACTTAATTGTTTAAGAATCAAATTATGTGCTGTACTGTCACTATATCGAACAGAAGCATCAGCAAGTTCTTTTAAGGTCATTCCTGTATCAACATACTTTTCTGTGATTGGATTATAATTAGAAAGATTTTCACGAGTATATGTAATCCTTTGAGCAAGATCTTCTATTGAGTTCTGACGTAAAAGAGCGCCCACAGCTAATGATTTAGATGTAGATGCATATGCAAAACGATCATTTGATCGATAAGTAAAAGTTTGATTGTACCAGTGTCCAATGCATAAATACCGAGCTTAGCATCAAATTCTTTTTCGAGTTTAGCAAAAGAATGATTACCTGTATTTTCTTGTTTGGTTTGTTTAGGTGGTTCAGATTGAGTATTAATATTGGAACAGCCTATAAGCGTTAAACATGAAAGAATAATAAAGGTACAATCTTTTTGTAATGTGAAGTGTTAAAGAACTTGTTTAAAATTATCATAAATTTTCAACCTCTTTCAAAAATATATGGATTTTTTCTAGGTACTCTAAATACTGATACAATTAAAGAGTGTATAAGATAATAATACCTCTGCAGCCAAAGTTTTATAGGTTAAAGCACATGTAAAACGTTTATATGATTGATAAGCTACTGTTTGGATTGTTTCTTTTTCGCTTTCACCTGTAAAAGTATTAAATTTGTAATCCTTAAACATAGTATTCCAATACACATCATTTTTTACATTATTTTACTTTTTAAAATGATAATTCCTTTCATATTTTGTAATACATAAAAATAGATGTCAAACGGGATATATTGTACCCAATTTGGACATCTATTTTTAGGAGCACACTTAATAGACAATCTAAGTAATAAAGTTCTTCCACTTTAAAATGAGGAAGAATTTGGTGTTTGTATAATAACAAAAGTAAATTTTCACCCAGTAGTTTACTTTCATAATTTTGATTTTTATACGTGTTTGGTAAAGAAAACACAATGAATTACAAAAAAATACTATACCGAAATCTAGTTCGATATAGTAATGTGCATATAAAAATCCCTCTTTGCTATATCCCCAAAAAAAATCATTGCTGCGAGATTTATAAACTGTATTTTCAGAAATATTACAAGCATGTAAGCAAAATGTAAGGCAATTCAATATGAGAAAAATAATCTCACTACTACAATGAATAACAGATACATTCATGAAAAATCTGTGGTGCGATATCAAGTTATTTTAGTGCTTAAAACATTCGACCAAGTATTACAGTTTAAATAAGGAAATACGAAACTAGACCATCAATTGTGACAAGACAAATGAGGATCCTATTTTTTTACCGATTGTAGTGGCTATGATTCACAGCAGTATTGCATTTCTAACTTTGCACCAATTAGGACAAAAAACAAATAGGGAAACGTCTGTTATTCAAAGCTCAATTGTTGTATTAGTAAGCTTTGTTTGTATGCAAATTATTTACTTCCTTATTATTAGAAATCACTATATAAAATGCATATGTACAAAATTATATTCATAAAAAAGATAACCCAAAAATTGAAGGTGCATACGTAGTCAATAGAACATGGATACCAGTATATAATCTTATGTTAATTATTATTAGGAGTAACAATCTATCTAAAATAGTATATAAAAGCTATTAAATATTTAATTCATAAAAACAGAGGTGTAAAATGAACTTTATTTTCGATTTAATCACTAGTTTTGCGATTCCTGCGATACTACTCACATTCTTGTTACTACTTGTATTTGTTTTTAGCTATTTTGTAGTATACCAAAAGATATGTAAAGGAGAAAAAAAACTTACTGTACAACAAATTATATTGTTTGTATTAATAGCAGGATACTATTCCTTTGCATTATCAGCTACTTCATTTGGTCGTTCAGATGATATGGTTTTTGCAAGAACGTTTGACTTCGATGTACTTAGTGTTTATAAAAAAGCATGGAATATCTTTTCGTTTTCTTCTTTTTTCCATATTATTTTAAATATAGGTATGCTGTTTCCGTTAGGAATTTTATTCCCTTTATTTAGTAAGGTTTTTCAAAAAACAAAATGGATGTTAATCATCTCAATTATTGCAAGTTTATTGATTGAAATTCTTGAATTTACATTGCAACGCGGAAGTATGGAACTAGCGGATTTACTTCATAATACTATAGGCATGATGCTAGGATATTCTGTGTTAAATATAGTTCTTATATTTTTGGGAAAAAATGAAACAAATACAAAAATAATCAAATATTTATACCTTCCCATTACAGTAAGTTTCGTTGCACTCGGAATAATGATTTCGTATCAAATGAAGGAATTTGGAAATATGCCTATTGATCCCATTACAAAAACTGATATGTCTCAAGTTACTATAAAAACATCAATAGAGTTAAAAGACGAAGGGAAAAAAATGCCTGTTTACAAAGATTACGTTACAAAAAAAACACATGTTCGAGATGTTGAAATTCTTTCTCCAAAGGAAGCATTTCAAAAACTGAGACAAGGAGAATTTGATCCTATAGGATCTTTCAAAGCAGGTGATACATTATTCATTACAAAATATAATATAGATTACTATACTGATACAAAAGGTTTCTCTCAGCCTATATATGTTTTTGAAGTACACTTAAATGATAAAAATATTTGGTCTCAACCAATTTCCGCAAAGAAATAACGTAAATTTGGTTCTGTTGCAAAATTTTCCAATAAATAAACAGAGACATGAATGTATGAGGAAATATTATGAGGAGAAGTAGTACTTGCTGTAATTCATGATACATCCGAAAGGCGGAGTCCGTTTAAAGACTTCGCCATTGTTTGTATAGTGAATGCCCAGAGGAGAAGGGGCAGAATAAAAATGCTCATTTCTTTTGGTGTTTCGATTTTTCTTCAACAGGAATTTGCATATTCATAATTATCTGTTCTTCTGGATAAAACAGATTCAATTCATGTAAATCTGTTTCAATTACATTACATGATCTAAACTGTAAACCATTTCTCTCTATATAGTCTGTAATATTTGTATATATTTGACGTCGTATTTCATCCATATGCTCTTCTGTACATACGTAATCAACGCAAAGATAATTACCTGCAGGTATACTAAGAATTTCAACATGCTCTATCTCTGTATCGTTAAAAACAGGATAATAAACTGAAAGTCCCAGATCATCATTGAATAAATTCTTAATAGAACACATTGTTATAAATTGTTCTTGAAAAAATTCACCTTGCTTAAAAATAGAACGGAATTTCTCAAAAAAGGATTTTACACTATTAAAGTTTTCTCCTTTGATGTGATAATATTTTCTTTCCTCAAAATAGACACTCTGAATTTCATTGAAGTTTCTACTTCTATTTTGAAGGAGATCGAGGAGCCTAGTAATTTTCTTGTGCATTTCCATAAATCGATAAATTTCAGTTTCAATATCATTTTTTTTGTTCTGTAAGATATTTATATTGTTTATTATATTTCTCTTATTTATTACTAAATCAATTTCTTCAATTGAAAAGCCTATATCTTTACAAAAGAAGATTTGGCTAATTCTCTGTAGGTCTTCATTTCCATAAAGTCTATAGTTATTATTACCTATCTTTGGCTGAACTAATCCTTTTTCTTCATAGAATCGAAGTGTTTCTTTCGTTGTATTAAAAATCTTAATTACATCACTTTTAGTTAACTTATAGCTATCCATCTATTTATATTGCCTCCTATAAGGAATAATATTCATACTATAAACTATGTGGTTACTTCATAGTCAATAAATAAAAAGAAATCCTTTTTAACCAAAAATGATCGTCGTTTTTGGAACAAAAAGTTTCTAGTACAAAATTATGTTTTGTATTATGTAATCCCATTAACTACAAATACACCATTATAATAAATTTTCAATTTTAGGGTTATCCCTGCATTTTATCTTTACATAAAACATGTAACATATAAGCGTAACTAAAAGGTATTACAAAATATGTAGATGGTTAGATGTAAATATATTAAGCACAAACAAATTGATCAATGGAGTTTTTTATAAAACATGTATCTATCTTAGCTGTTATTTATTGGTGTGATTGTATAGTGAATAGATATATTGGTAAATTACGGAATGAATGGGAAGGTAAATTTAAGAGTGTTATAATCATTGTTCGAGCAGCTTGTTAACTGGAGGTCAAATATTGAAAAGAGGAATTGTATTAAAATTATTTATGATAACAACAGTGTTGTGTATGTTCATTTTGGCAATCATTATTATTGGACAAACAATATTCTTTAAACAATTTTATACGAATAAAAAAGTAAATGATGTCAAAATAAACGTGAATTCTTTTCAAAAGGATTATTTAAAAAGTGAAGGCAATTCACAAGTTAATCAAAAACTAGAGCAAGATTTCTATCGAGAACATAATACATGGATTACCACATTAGATAGTAATGGGTATTTAAAGAATGTAAATGATTTTTATATAGAATTAAAATTAGATCCGTCTAAAAATAAAGAAAAGCAATTCACGAACTCTACAATTTCTATACCACTGTATAATTTCAAGTTTGAGGGCGATTATACAAGAGAGATGTTAAATGAAATATTCCCTTTAGGAAAAGCAGTTATTTTGCAGGGGATAGAAAATAATTCTACATTTATTCCATATCTTTTATTCTCTAACACGAAAAATCCAAGTTTGATAAATCCGATATTAGAAAAAAGAATAACTGATATTTTAATACAGCAAAAAAATAAATATAATTCTAAAGAAATCCCTGAAATAGATACTAAAGAATATAAAAGAGCATTCGAAGAACAACTACCTATAGCATACCTAGAAGGGAACATTACAAATGTTCAACTTTCGGGTGGGAATGAGCAATCTAATTTTGCTTATACAAATAACTTATTTATGGAAAGGGTACAGGAGTTTCAGGCAAATTTATTGCTTAATAAAAAGAATGCTAACTACAATTCTTTACAGGAAATAGATTATGAACAGAATGATATTAAATATAAGATAATAATAAAACCGATAAAGGACAAGAATGGTGAAGTAACATACATTTTTTCAATGGCTTCATTGCAGCCAGTTGATGAAGCTGTACAAATGATAAAAGAGTATTATGTCTATATTGTTTTGCTTGTGTTGGTTCTTATTTTTCTATCTTCTTTTTACTATTCAAAAAAAATAGCCAAACCCTTATTACAAATAAACAAGACAACTAAACAAATTGCAAACCTAGATTTCTCAGAAAGGGTTTCAGTCGAATCGAGAGATGAAATTGGTGATTTATCCCAAAATGTTAATTTACTTTCAAGTACATTACACTCACATATTGAACAGTTGCAGCGAGATATAGAGAAAGAAAAAAAATTAGAAAATACAAGAAAAGAATTTATTTCCGGGGTATCGCATGAGTTAAAGACACCTCTAAGTATTATGAAAAGTTGTATTTCTATTTTAAAAGATGGTGTTGCAGATCATAAGAGAGAATATTACTTTAAGGCTATGGAAAAAGAAGTAGATAAGATGGATATGATGATTGTAGATATGCTTGAGTTAGCAAAATTTGAATCCGGTACGTATAAAATGCAAATGGATGTTTTTTATATTGACATTGCCATTCAGCATATATGTGATCAGTTATCTTTGGAGATAATAAAAAAACAATTACATGTTCACACACATCTTTCTGCGATTGAAGTTATTGCAAATCATCGTCTTATGGAACAAGTAATCACAAACTTTATCACGAATGCTATTCGTTACACACCAGAAAAAGAAGACATTATTGTTTCTACAATAGATGAGCCAAGTCGAATAAAAATCTGTATTGAAAATAAAGGTGCCCATATCGACGAAGATCAATTAGATAAAATTTGGGATCGTTTTTACCGGGTTGATACAGCAAGACAACGGTCGCAAGGTGGAACAGGACTTGGACTTGCCATTTCAAAAAACATCTTAGAACTTCATGGAGCAGAGTATGGAGTATATAATACAGTTGATGGTGTGTTGTTTTATTTCTATTTACAAAAAAAGGTGTAGAACTTTTGTTCAACACCTTTTTTTATTTATTTTAATCAGATCTCAACATTTCCTTTAATGTACAGAAAAATAGAGGAAGAAATTGGTGAACGGTAAAGAAAATACAATGAATTGTAAGTAAAATCTATACGGAAATTCTTTCCTTTATAGTACGGTGCATGTGAAAAATCCCTCTATGATATCTTTCAAAAAAAAATCATGCTTATTGACTGTATAGACTGTATTTTCAGAAATATTTCAAGCGTGTAAGATAAATGAAAGATAATTCAATATGTAAAAAACAACCTTACTACTACAATGAAAAACAGAATCATTCGTAAAAATCCTGAGGTACGATATTAAGTTATTTTCGCGCTTAATACATTTGACCAGGTATTCCAGTTTAAATAAGAAAATTCAAAACTAGACAATTAATGAATGGTACTTTACTCGTATTTTAAAAAAAGTCAAAATGTAGGCAGGCATCTTCTATCAAGTCTCATTCTTAGTGTGTAAAATTGGGGGTAATTTCTCATATGAAAATAGTAAAAGTAAAAAATCTTAGTAAAGAATACAAAGGGAAGGTTTCACATACAGCACTTTTAAATATTAATTTAACAATTACAGAGGGGTAATTTGTTGGGATTATGGGCCCTTCGGTTAGAGGAAAAACAACATTATTGAATATGGTTTCTACTATTGACTCGCCAACATCAGGCAGTGTATTCATTCATAATAAAAATCCGTATCAACTCTCACCCAATGTTTTGTCCTTATTTCGCAGACAGGAATTAGGATTCGTTTTTCAATCCTTTAATTTGTTACGTACATTAACAGTAAAAGAGAATATGGTTCTTCCGCTCGTATTAGATGGCATGAATGTGAAAAGAATAAATAAACGAGTAGAATCTATTTCGAATAAGTTAGGAATCAACGAAATTTTAAATAAACGAACATATGAAATATCAGGAGGGCAAGCGCAGCGAACAGCGATTGCCTGTGCCCCCATTCATTCTCCTAAATTGGTTCTTGCTGATGAACCAACAGGAAACTTAGATTCTAAAGCTTCCCAAGGTGTAATGGAGATATTAATACGATTAAATAAAGAAGAAAAGGCAACAATGATGTTAGTAACGCACGACCTAGTTGCTGCAAGTTTCTGTAACCGCATTATTTTTATTAAAGATGGACAGTTATACAATGAAGTTTGCTACAATGATGGTCGCCCATTATTTTATAAAAATATTATGGAGAGTCTTTCTATGTTAGGGGGGGATAAACATGACTTTTCGACAGCTCGCATTCAATAATGTTTTAAGGAATCAACGAATATATCTTGGTCATTTTTTTAGTAGTACATTTGCGGTATTGATTTTTTTCACTTATGGACTACTTATCTTTCATCCGAACCTACAAGGCGAACTGACTCATGTAAGTACCATCATGAGTACATTTGGGAGAATAGGATTTCATCTATCTTATTACTTAATCTTTGTCTTTTCTTTCTTATTTATTTTCTATTCTGTTAGTGCATTTTTAAAAAATAGAAAAAAAGAGTTTGGATTATTAACGTTACATGGAATGTCTCATCAACAGCTTCAAAGATTAATTTTTTTCGAAAATATGTTGATTGGAATCCCTTCTATAGTAGTAGGCATCGGACTTGGGATGGTTTTTTCTAAATTATTTTTACTAGTTAGTGGGTCTTTATTAGGAGTAGAGCAAACATTAGCATTTTACTTTCCATTAAAGGCAATGCTAGTAACAGCAATGTCCTTTTTTGTTTTATTTCTACTTATTTCATTGTTTACATCAAAAATGGTGAAAATGAATGAGCTAGTAGAACTCATAAAATCAGATGAAAAACCAAAACCTGAGCCAATAGTGTCTGTTTGGATATCCTTGTTGGTCATTATTTTATTTGGAGCAGGTTACTCCTGCGTTCACCATAGTATCGCCGCGGTCGATTACATGCGTTTAAATCAATTATTTCTACTTGTAGGAGTAGGTGTCTTATTAATTGTATGTGGAACCTATTTTTTCTTTACTCAATTGTGTGTATATGTGTTATCCACTTTAAAAAATAGAGAAACTACATTCTTTAATAGTACGAATCTCCTTGTTATTTCAGAATTGATGTATCGAATGAAAGATAATGCGAGAACGTTCTTTATCGTTACAATTATATCTGCAGTTGCTTTTACGGCAATTGGAGTTTGTACGGCTATCGCAAATCCTGAATTGGCAAAACATGAGACCCCATATGCATTTACCTATCGATCGGATAAGGGGAATATACAAGAAAAAGCGCATATTGATGAGATAAAAAAGCAATTAAAAGAATCTGGATTTTCTTATAAACTTGTAGCAACAAAATTTAAAAGGGCACAAAATGGGCCGGTTTTAATTAATCTTTCTACGTATAATGAATACGCTAAAAAATTAGGGTATGAAATAGAGAAATTAACAAATGAAAATGAAAGTATCGTTATACGATCAGAGAAAAAACACAAAAGTGCAGAGGATCTAGAACCTTTTGAATTAAGGCATGGTGAACTAGAAGTTCCACTTTCTGTTCAAAAAACAGTTTATATCCCAGAATTAACGAGCGCGTTTGGGAAACCTGTTATTGTCTCTGATGCTGTTTACAATAAGGTCCTAAATGTTCAACAAGAAGGCGTAATCCGAGATTACACCATATACGGTTTTATCGTTAAAAATTGGTCTGAAACAAGTGTGATTTCTACAAACCTTATGAAGTTCATTGGTACGAATCAAGAGGATTATTATGCCTTTTCATCTTTGTATTTAAAATGGATTGAATTGAAACAACAAAACGGATTACTTTCTATTTCAAGTGTAATGGTGGGAATAGTATTTTTTGTGTTTACGCTTAGCTTTTTATATTTCCGTCTATTTACTGATTTAGAACGTGATCAAGAGCAATATCAGATGATTTCAAAATTAGGTTTAAGCCAAAAAGAGTTAAAGCAAATCGTGACAAGACAAATGATGTTACTATTTTTCTTACCGATTGTAGTGGCTATGGCCCACAGCAGTTTTGCATTTTTAATTTTTCATCAATTAGGACAAACAGTAAGTAAGGAAATGTCCGTCATTCAAAGCTCAATTGTTGTATTAGTAAGCTTTATTTGTATGCAAGTGATTTACTTCCTTATTATTAGACAGCACTATTTAAAACGCATATGTATAAAAACATATTTATAAAAAAGATAATCTGAAAATTGAAGGTGCAGACTCAATCACTAATTGTGGTTGGCTATGCACATTTAGAATGTTAAAAATATATCAAGGTTAATATGTATTTGTTCCGATTTATTTTGATCTTCTTGGCTCAAAAAAAGGAATCATAGTCTTACCCCTTTTAGATAGCCCTAATGGGTATAAAATTTATAAGTTTTTTAGTTAATATGTAAAATGGATATTGTATCTAATGAAGCGCCCTGTAAACAGGGTGCTTTTTCAATTATATTCTACTCATCCAATTGGAGAATTAACATACTATTTTAAGTAAAGAAAAAAAGATGGATACCATCTCTATTACGTTTATTAATTTAGAAACAATAAATATACACTTTAATGGATACTTATTGCATTTTAGGGGGGATATAAGATATCATCTTTTTTAAATAAATAAAATATAAAACACTAAACGAACTTTAAAAATTACACCTAAATTAAAGGAGATTACGAAATGAATACAATCATGATTGTAGAAGATGATATGAAAATCGCTGAATTACTGGGAACTCATATAAAAAAATATGGATACCAAAGTGTTATTATAGAGGATTTTGAAAATATCTTAGAAACATTTCAAGAGATAAAACCAGATTTAGTGCTATTAGATGTAAATTTACCTAATTTTGACGGTTATTATTGGTGTCGTCAAATACGAGCTATTTCTACATGTCCAATTGTATTTCTATCTGCAAGGAGTGGAGAAATGGATCAAGTTATGGCTTTAGAAAATGGTGGTGATGACTACATTACGAAACCTTTTTATTATGAAGTTGTAATGTCTAAAATCCGTAGTCAGCTTAGAAGGGCATACGGTGAATATGCTCCTAAAGTAAAAGAACGAATAGTTGAGCAATCAGGATTATTCCTGTTCCCAGAAAGAATGGAACTTCAACTAGAAGATAAGATAATTATACTTACTAGAAAAGAAACATCTTTATTGGAAATATTGATAACAAAGTCTCCACTCCTTGTAAAACGTGAAGTGATTTTAGAACAACTATGGGATAGTTCATATATAGACGAGAATACATTGAGTGTAAATATAGGGAGAATTAGAAGGAAGTTGCAAGATTTAGGTATTGAAAACGCACTGGAGACAGTTCGTGGTGCTGGATATCGTTTGCATGCTACTTGGGAGAAGGAAGGAAAGGAATAATGAAATTATTTTTAGAAGAACATATTCCACTCATTTGTTATACATTTGCCCAATTGCTTATCATTCTTTTTATATATTGGTTTGATGGTTATCCACATATTTTGACAGCATTATATTCTGTATTTTTGGGTGTTTTTTTATTAATAGGTTATCTAATATATCGTTATTATAGTCATCGTTCATTCTACAAGCGTCTATCAACACCAATGGAAACTTTAAATGAGTCAATAAAAGATAGTGATTTGACTCCATTATCAATGGCCTTAGATAAATTACTACAAACTCAATATCAATATTATCAAAACCAATTAAAAAAATGGGAACGAAAACAACAAGAACAAATGACTTTTATGAATCAATGGGTTCATCAAATGAAAACACCTCTTTCTGTTATTGAGTTAATTACACAAGATGCAGATGACTCTCGATTTGACAGTATTAATGAAGAAACGGAAAGAATCAAAAAAGGATTGGAAATGGTCTTATATGTTGCTCGTTTAGAAACATTTGAACAGGATTTTCATGTAGACAGATTGCGAATATTAGGAATGATTGATTCTGTTATTCATGAAAATAAACGTCTGTTTATACGTAGTTATGTGTATCCAGAGGTAAAGGTAGATCCGAGTCTTATTGTAGAAACAGATAAGAAATGGTTTCGATTTATACTCAATCAAGTGCTGTCAAATGCAATTAAATATTCATCAAGTAAGAAAGAGAAAGTAATAGTATCGGCGTATTCAAAAGGACGAGCAATTATTTTGGAAGTAAGAGATTATGGAGTGGGCATTCCTACTGCTGATTTACCACGTGTTTTCAATCCATTTTATACAGGAGAAAATGGTAGGAAATTTAAAGAGTCTACGGGAATGGGATTATATCTTGTTAAAGAAGTATGTGAAAAATTAAATCATAAGATTGAGCTAGAATCTGAAGTAGGTAAGGGAACAAAAGTTAGAATCGTATTCCCATATGCATCTCGTTAACCGATGAAAGGTAGACTTTTCATCGGTTTTTTCTTTTGAATCTTACAAACTTGTTAGATAAATGTTAGGGAAATCGATAGGAAAAATCCAATGAAATATGTACATTGTATGTAGAATCAAAACTGAAAGGAGAAAGGAATTATGATACAAAAGCAACGTATTGAAATAGTTGATTATTTACGGGGATTTGCGCTTATAGGCATTACTTTTACAAATATATTTCAAAACACGAGTATGGTGAGCGCTGATGCCCATCCTTATTTTAGCTCTTTCGTTTACACTTTCATGGTATCCAAATTTATTTATATATTTATGTTCCTTCTAGGCTTATCTTCTGCATTATTAATGTCAAATTTAAAGAAGAGGGGTGAAAGGGCAAATTTAATATATATCCGGCGTTTTATTATCCTGTTATTAATTGGTGTTACATGTACATTTGTAGGGGTCCCTGCCGGTGGATTATTTATTATGTATGCAATTTATGGGCTAATAGGATTTGTATTTCAGTATATACCACCGAAGATTAACATTATCGTTTTTATCGCTATTGCAATATTAATTTGGTTCACACGTGACATGGTTTTAATTGAAGGTGAATCAACTAATAATCAAATTGTATCTTTAGTAAGCATGTTAAGTGGGTTTTCAATGGTTATTTTAGGGATATTTTTAGGACAAGTATCTTTTTTCAATCACCTACAACGATATAAGGTATTACTTGTAACAGGTTTAGTCCTCCTTTTCTTTTTAACATACTATTCTTATGGCTGGATGAATAATTTTAGTTCTTTCGTACTGCCCCTATTTTATATTGTTTGCTTTACTATTTTAAGTATGATTCCCATGGTAAGAAGTATGTTCTCATGTTTAATCGCATTTGGCCGAATGTCTATGTCAAACTTTATAGTGCACACATCTATTGTTTTTGACTATTTAGAAAATGGGAAATTCTCATTCTTAACCTATTTAGGTATCGGTCTATCCATTATTGTTATACAAATTATTTATAGTAACATATGGTTAAAGTACTTCAGAATGGGACCTTTAGAATGGATATGGCGTATGGGAATATATTGGAAGAAAGTTCGAATTGTAGATTCATTCGCGAAAGATTCTAATTTTAAAGAAAACAAAACCTGTTAAAGAAGTATGTGAAAAATTAAATCATAAGATTGAGCTAGAATCTGAAGTAGGTAAGGGAACAAAAGTTAGAATCGTATTCCCATATGCATCTCGTTAACCGATGAAAGGTAGACTTTTCATCGGTTTTTTCTTTTGAATCTTACAAACTTGTTAGATAAATGTTAGGGAAATCGATATGAGACATACTAAGTATAGGTTACACTTCATGTATCGAAAAGAGAAATGGAAGGTGAAATATTTGTGGAGATACTACATGTTTCAGATTTAGGGAAAGTTTATCCTGGGAAAATTTCTTATACAGCGTTATCCCATATTGATTTAAAAATAAACAAAGGTGAATTTGTAGGAATTATGGGACCATCTGGGAGTGGTAAAACAACGCTATTAAATATGGTGTCTACTATAGATGCTCCAACATCAGGAGAAGTATTAATTCATGGAGAAAATCCATATCTGTTATCTCCAGATCAGTTGTCTTTATTTCGAAGACGTGAACTAGGGTTTGTTTTTCAATCATTTAATCTCCTTAATACACTGACAGTGAAAGAAAATATTGTTCTTCCACTTACGCTTGATGGTGTAAGCCCTAGAGAAATGGAAGGGAAAGTGGAAGCTATTGCTGAAAAACTAGGGATAACTGAAATATTAGATAAACGTACGTATGAAATTTCTGGTGGGCAAGCACAAAGAACAGCAATCGCACGAGCTACTATTCATAATCCGAAATTATTACTTGCGGATGAGCCTACAGGAAATCTGGATTCAAAATCTGCTAGTGATGTGATGGAATTATTGACAAAGCTTAATAAAGAAAATAGCACAACGATGATGTTAGTGACACATGATGCAATGGCTGCAAGTTATTGTGATCGCATTGTGTTTATCAAAGATGGACAGTTATACAATGAGATTTATTGTGGAGATAATCGCAAAGTATTCTATCAAAAAATTCTAGAGGTTTTAGCATTATTAGGAGGAAATGCAAATGACTTTTCGACAGTTCGCATTTAATAACGTCATTCGAAGTAAACGAACATATTTGGCTCATTTTTTAAGTAGTACGTTTGCTATTATGATTTTCTTTACTTATGCATTACTTGCATTTCATCCTAATTTACAAGGCGATCTTGCTGCCAGTGTAACAATCAATACATTTGCAAAGTCAGGATTACAGATATCGCAGGGGTTAATATTTTTCTTCTCATTCTTCTTTATCCTATATTCTGTAAGTGCATTTTTAAAAACAAGAAAAAAAGATTTTGGAATTCTAATGCTACATGGGATGTCACGTTCACAGCTGAATAAATTAATATTTATTGAAAATACAATAATTGGAATCGCTTCTATTTTAACAGGAATTACAATTGGAATGGCGTTCTCTAAGTTTATCTTAATTATGAGCAACAATCTGCTAATGATTGATAAAGGACTCCCATTTTACATGCCCTTTAAAGCAATTGGAATAACATTTGGAGCTTTCTTCTTATTATTTTTATTTATTTCACTTTTCACTTCTCGACTAGTAAATGTAGAGCAATTAGTAGAATTAATAAAAGCAGAAGAAAAGCCAAAGCCTGAACCCAAATCATCCTTTTGGCTGTCTTTATTCGCACTTATTTGTATTGGATTAGGATATACGGCTGTATTCCATAGTGTTAATGCAATTCAATACAAGGATATGAAATATGTATTATTCATGATGGCGACAGGGGTGAGCTTTGTTGTACTTGGAACGTACTTCTTATTTACACAGCTCAGTGTATATGTGTTACGTGCATTAAAGAAAAGGGAAAATATTTTCTTTAAGAAAACAAACATACTCACCATCTCAGATTTAGTGTATCAATTAAAAGATAATGCAAAAATGTTTTTTATGGTCACTATTATATCTGCCGTTGCCTTCACTGCAGTTGGAACTTGTATGGGATTAGGTAACCCATCAATGGCTGAATCGAATAGTCCCTTTGCATTTTCTTATCAGTCCTATAATAATAATAATCCTTTAGAAAAAGAGCATCTAAAAAAAATAGAAAGCGAACTCAATAATGGTGGGTTTAAATTCAAACAAGTAGCTTATTCAATAAAACAAATTCCAGATAGCCTTTATAACAGTAATGTATTATTAAGCGTTATAAAAATAAGTGATTATAATAAGTTAGCTGAGGCATTTGGTTTTGAAAAAGAAAGCTTAAAAGGTGAAAATGATAGTTTTGTCATACCTTCAAGAAATGTAACTAATACAAAATCTAATCAAAATAACTTTCGATTGTCGCATAGAAATATAAAAATAGATATGCATGTAAATAAAACACTAACGCCAAAAGAACTACAAGATACAAACATAACGACAATTATTATACCAGACGCTATATATAATCAAATGATAGTGGATCCAGAGAATTACCGTGGTGAATCCACCATTAATGGTTTTATTGTGAAGGATTGGGAGAAAACGAAAAAAGTTGCTGAAAAAATCGTGACTACTCTTCAGAAAGATAATGAAGGTATACATGAGCCTGTATTATACAACGAACAATATAAATTTTCTTCTTTAATATCTACATGGATAGTGATGAAACAAGGTTTTGGACTTGCATCCATCATGAGTGTATTAATAGGCATTGTTTTCTTTACGTTTGCTGCAAGCTTTTTATATTTCCGATTATATACAGACTTAGAACGAAATCAGCAGCAATATAAAATGATAGCAAAAGTTGGTTTAAGTAAACCTGAATTAAAGAAAATTGTGTCACGTCAACTTGCATTGTTATTCTTTTTACCAATTGCAATAGCGATTATACATAGTACAGTTGCTTTTATGGCCTTACAAAAGTTAGCTAATTTTTCAGTCTTGGGTAGTTCCGTTATAGTATTGGTTTGTTTCTTAGTTTTGCAAATTATATACTTTTACTTTGTTCGTTCTCAATACTTGAAAAAAATGTATAAAACGATTTTTTAATTCAAAAATAATAAAAAGAAGGAGAATATAGGATGAAAAAAAGACTTGGGTTATTAATAGTAGCTGGTATTTCGATTACCGTGTTAGGAGCATGTTCATTCTTTGGTGCAAAAAACTCCCCGGCAAATGGGCTTTCAATAGAGGTAGAGCAGTTAAATGAACAGACAAGAAATTCTATAATTGACTCATACAAAGATATAACAACCTCACAAGACCTATATCAATTAAAAGAAGGGACTATAGATAATAATAAGCTTGACATAAAGCTACCGACTAAATTTGGGGATTCTATGGATACTGCTACTAGTGATTTACTATTTATTAGTAGAACAACTGCTGAAAAAATGAATAAAAAGGGACTTATTCGTGAAAGGGATAATAACGAGGGGCTCCTATCTTCAGTCCCTCTTGATTCGTTACCAAAAATAGAAAAAGATGAAACTATCATATTTGCAAATAAAGAATATAAGGACTTAAAAGAAATAACATATGATGGGAAAAAAATGAGTACTCAATACGAAGGGGATGTATGGCTATCTCCATATCGTGGCGGATCCAACAAAATCCTATTAATTGTAGATGATACATTATTTAAAGAAATAAATGGGAAAGAAAAAACTAGACAGATTCTATCTTTTAATAAATCTTTTGGGAATCATAATTTACTCAATCAAGGGAAAGCACCAGAATTAAGTAAAGAAATAGATAAAGTGAATACGGCTTTAGGTACTGAGGGTAAGGGAGCCGTTGAATTTGTAAATATTACAGAAAAGTAAAAATTACTTTTATATAGAATAAAAGTTTAGAACATATTAATCATCTTTGAAAAAATCATTTATTGATTTTTTCAAAGATGATTATTTTTGCACCAGAACCCTTTGCAATTCCTGGTATAGTTGCTCTTTCTAGCGCTCATTAAAAAAAGTAAAACCTACTGCACAAAAGGGTCCTTTAGTCATAAGCTTCACTAACTGTTGTGCAGTATATTTTGGTGAATATTTCATGTCATTTTGAAGCCACCAAATTTCCATCCCAACAACACAGGAAGTGAAGAAACGTAATACCATATCCTTTGGAATATCTGAGTCATGTTCTCCAATTTTAAGCTCAATGTAATTTCGTTCAAGATTATCCATAATAGTCTGCTGCATTTGTAGGTTGAAGTCATGAATGCCATGAGGCCCAAACATGGTTTTATAAAAGTCTGCATGTTTTACCATACACTCAAATATCGATTGTAAAACTTCCTCGAGTTTCGAAAAATCTATTTGATGTCCCTGCACATGGGCATAGGGTACCGCCACATGCCCATCAACTTAAGGATTTTATAACCTCCAAAACTAAAAAAATGTACATTTTCTCGTTTTGGAGGTATTTGTATTTCTTAGCTAGATAGCAATGTGACGCTACCCAAAAAAAGACGATTCCCTTGTGAGAGTAGGGATTCGTCTTTTTCTTCGCTGCTGATAATGAGACGTTATGTTAACTAATCATGTATACAATATACAACTAAAATCATACAACATATCACCTCTCTCAAATGGTAAAATAGGGAAAAAGGATGTAATAAATAATGCCTTTAGAAACCACTATTTATCACATAGGAGTTACCGAAAAAAAGAGATGAAAAAGAAAAGAAAAAAATATAGTAAAAGGGGGGGCATAAGTGAAATATATTAATGGATTGTACATATCACTTATATTGATAATGTTCATTAATTTACTTGATATTACAATATTCGATAATAAATACTCAGGGATAACAATGTATATCTCTTCCGTTATATTCATAATTGGAAGCGCATTTTTCATAAATGCAAAACGGCTTAAAATTAGTGAGAAAAAATAAAACAAAAAAGTGATAAAAAGTCCTCCAGTTAAACAAACTAGAGGACTTTTTAGACTCCTATTAAGTTAAAGATGGTCTTAAGTATACTTCCAATAACGAAAATTATGTAAATATGCTATCTATTAGGCGTTTCAAACCTTTTCCCATACCTTTAAACGCCCATAACAGTTTAAGGAAAACTTTGAAAATAGAATCCCATATGATTTCGCTAAAAATAAAGTCTAAAGCTTTTCGTAAACAGTCTTTAGGGGATTTACACTTACGTTTAAACTTACTCCATCCTTGTTTCAACATAACTACCCCTCCTTTCTTATTTAATCAAATATATTTTCTATTAGGTGTTTTAAACCTTACTATATAAATCTATAATACATTATAATAGAATACAATTATATTCTAAATATACAAGAAAGAGCAAACTCTTACTGTGAGAACTTGCCCTTTCTTTTTATGCTATTCATATGAGAGTGTGACTAGAAAATAAAAGTGAACTTAATGAAAGTCAAAAGGGGTATATATGGGAACGGCGAATAATAATATATATTTATTTCTGAATTTTCTAATGCAAAATAGGATGGAGGATGTAATATG
Source organism: Bacillus sp. NH11B (assembly GCF_001884205.1). Taxonomy (NCBI): domain Bacteria; kingdom Bacillati; phylum Bacillota; class Bacilli; order Caryophanales; family Bacillaceae; genus Bacillus; species Bacillus sp. NH11B. The sequence goes on from NZ_MAOG01000043.1 coordinate 33,534, forward strand.
ATTCAATTTCCGAAAGAAAATGCTGAGCAATTTTTCAGGTCATATAGTATTAGTGATTTTACGGTGAGTGAAGATGAAAGAAGATTACTTTTCAATACAAACTTAAATGGGCATTTTAATTTATGGTCGATAGATTTACCTAATTTATACCCTTATCCCTTAACATATTGTAATCAACCAAGTAATTTTATTAAAATAGATCCCTCGAATAGATTTATTTTAGCTGGATTTGATAAAGATGGAGATGAAAACTATCATATTTATGCATTGAAACCAGTGGGTGGAGAATTGCTTGAGTTGATTCCGGCAGGAGAGAAAGAAAAAGATTATTATGTGCATTTAACAGCGGATGGAGAAAGACTATACTATGTCACAAGTAAAGATAACCCAAGGTTCTTAAACTCACGTTGTTATAATATACGTACAAAAGAAGATACTCTCCTGTTTACCGGTACAGAGACACCTACATATGTGGAGGCAGTGAGCCCGAATGAAACAAATTACATTGTCTTAAAGTCATATAGTAATACATATAATGTAGGATATGTGAAAAGTGGAGAAGAATTCATTTGTATAGTACCTTCCAGCGAGCTAGAGCACACCATAGCATCCGTTTGTTATGTCGATGAAAATACAGTGATTTTTGTTACAAATTATGAAGAGGAGTTTTCCTATGTAGCTTCTTTTGATTTGAATGAAAAGAAATTCAAGCCAATTTGCAAAATAGAAGGTGAAGACATATCTGATATAAAATGGCACCCAGGATCAGCAACTTGTTACATTGTTACTGCCAAAGGTGTTACCGATAAATTATATAGATTTGAATGGGGTAAGCAGGAATTAACTTTATTAGATACTCCAGTAGATACGATCAAACAAATTCATGTCGCTAAGTCTGGAAACTTATACTTATTGGGTGAAAGTGCGACGAAAACAGCGAATATCTACTGTAAGGAGTCTGATAGTATCGAATGGATAGCTTTGACTAGAAACCATGTAGTTGGGCTTTCAGAAGATACTCTTGTGGAGCCTGATGTTGTTACGTATTCTTCGTTTGATGGGTTAATCATAGAAGCATTGTTATTCCAAGCTAAAAAAGGAGTGCAAAATGGATATACTATATTCTGGCCTCATGGTGGTCCACAAAGTGCCGAGACGAAAAAGTTCAGAGCAATGTTTCAATATTTATTAGGGCAAGGTTATACTATTTTCGCTCCAAACTTTAGAGGTAGTACAAGGTATGGTTCAACATTTACGAAAATGATTGAAGGTGATTGGGGAGAAGCCCCTCGATTAGATTGTGTAGCAGGAATAGAATGGCTATTTAAGCAGGGTATTTCAACTCCTAATAAATTATTCGTTGTGGGCGGTAGTTATGGAGGGTATATGACTTTATTACTCTACGGGCGTCATTCAGAGTATTTCCGTGCAGCCGTAGATATTTTTGGCCCTAGTGATTTATTTAGTTTTATAGAATCTATGCCTGAGAATTGGAAGCCACTTGCAGTTAATTTAATTGGTGATGTTAAGAAAGACAAAGATAAGCTTAGAAAAGATTCGCCAATCACATATTTACATCAAATGAATAAACCGCTTCTTATCATACAAGGGGCAAATGACCCTCGAGTTGTAAAATCGGAGTCGGATCGAATTTTCCAAGCTCTTAAGGATAAAGCGGTGGATGTAGAATACCTTGTACTAGACGATGAGGGACATGGATTTTCAAAGAAAGAAAATGAGATACATGTATATCGTCGTATAATCAAATTTTTAGAAAAGCATAAATGAAGCAAATTCCAATTAATCTTGTATTGATTTGAAAAAGTGATAGTATCTGCTACAAGCCTTTTTAGGTTAGTTTTAAATTTTCATAAAAATAATTGCCAACTAAACTACTTAAGTCATAATAGATAAACCAGAAGCTAGCACGCCTCTTAACGAAGCGCATCGGGGTTGTGTTGCAAAGATTTCTAAGCGAAGTTAAAATGTAAGGAAAATGATTTGAGGAGCATCATGTATGGGCTATTTTAAAGGAAAACAATTCAAAAAAGATATTATTTTGGTAGCTGTTGGCTATTACTGTCGTTTTTCTTTAAGCTATCGTGATGTATCTGAAATCCTACGGGAACGAGGAATTTCCGTGCACCCTACAACAATCATGCGTTGGGTCCATGAATATGGCAATTTGATTTATCAAATCTGGAAAAAGAAAAATAAAACTGCTCAATTATTATGGCATTTAGATGAAACCTATATCAAAGTCAAAGGAGAATGGTGCTATCTATATCGTGCAGTGGATAACGATGGACATACGCTTGATTTTCAAATTCGTAAAACACGCGATCATCAAGCGGCTTATATGTTTATGAAACGACTCGTCAAAATCTTTGGAGAAACAACGGTTCTTACTACAGACAAGGCTCCCGCCTTACTTTGTGCGTTCAAAAAACTGAAAAAGAACGGCTTTTAAGGAAGTACGAAACATTGTACCGTCAAGCACCTCAATAACCTGATTGAACAAGATCATCGACATGTAAAGCGGCGCTTTGTCAAATCTTCTGGATTTCAAACTCTTCGCCATGCTTCACGTACCTTGAAAGGTATTGAAACCATCCATGCGCTATATAAACGAAAACGAAGTTTGCACCAACCAAACTTCGTTTTTTCGACGTACAATGAACTACAGCAATTATTCATAACTGCTTAAACTATAACCTTATTTTGTAAACAAGTGTATGTTTTTTTAACTTTGCAACACAACCTATTTTCTCAACAATAGATGGCAATTAAGGTAGTAATTTAAATGTCTTTAAGTTAATCAGAAGAATTCTTTTTTCATACCTTAATGCTCGATTAAAAAGACATTACATTTATTTGGGTGCTTTAGTGTATTTGAATTTTGGACGCTAACAAATTTTGTTTAGGGACAAAATGATTTTTTCAGAATTAACAGAAAAAATAACGTGCAAAATTCCTATTGGTTATTTTAGTAGGTATCAAATATTTCTTTGGCCTTATTTTCTTGATATTACCGTACGTTTATATGTTTCTAAGGGAAAGAAATACTTTCATTTTTATTACCATCTATTGTTTGATTAAGATGGTAACATGAAATTGAAACGTTTACAACCAGAAAATAAAGAAAAAATATTAAAATACGACTTTTTCCGACAAATTTTCTGTGTTTAAATATAATAATTTTATAGGAAAAGGTGGAGGAAAACTTACCTTTTCCTATAAAATGTTTTGTAGTAATAATAGCCTAAAATTAAAATGAAATTCAATGAATTTGAGTCCAAAGTCATGAAAATCATTGATAAAGTTATAATTGAATTTTTGAACCGTAAGAGTTTTAAAAGTATGGTCAAACTTTAGTCCACTTTGCGTTTCTTCCTTTTGTAACTAGCTTAATATGGCCAAACAATTGCAAGGAATTTAAAGCCTTACTGATTGTACTCTCTGCAATGTCTGGATAAGTGTTACGAATACTCTCCTTAGTAAAGGGTTGTTTTTGTTTAAGTATAAAATCCTGAATTCTCTCAACTTTAGTATGTTTACATATAGAATCTAGAACTGTGTTATGAAGATCTTTGTAAGCCTCTAATATAATTGTTAAAAACGTTTTTAACCAAAAGCTAATATTATGTTCCTCGCAGTACCAATTCACCGAAGATTTATAAATCGAATTGTAATAATCAGATTCATTTTTCTTAATATATTTATCCAAACATACATATTTTACAAATGTATGTCCGCTCTTAATTAACAACAATTGCATTAACATAAATGCCAGCCTGCCATTACCTTGATTGAAAGGGACTATGCAATAAAAATTTAATATAAAACGAGCTATTAATAAAAGCGAATGTAGCCCTTTACTAGTATTTAATGAGTTGTATTGATCACATAATTGCTTCATAAACTGTGGAATAAGTTCATGCGGAAGAATGCGGTAACTATTCAAGTGCATTCCATGTTCTGGAATACCTGGAATAATAAAAGGCTTTTCACGCCATTTGGCACTGTCAGAGGTAATGTAATGTATTAGTTGAAAATGTAATTCCTGTATAGTTGCTGGATTGATTAATAAAGTACAGGAGTTTTTATGTACAAAAGAAAGTGTTTGATAATAACAAAAAATAGCATCTTCCGAAATATTTTGAGGTACTATATCATCTAAAATAAGTTCTTTTAATCTTTTATTAGGAACTTTTATATCCTCATAAATAGTTGTGAAATTTTTTATGTAATGTAGTGGTATAGTTCTTTCTAAACTATTAAATATGTCAGGGTTTTGTTCCTGATAAGCAGCTAATTTTCCTTTGAATTCGCTAATTTCACTTATTAAATTTATTAACCTCCTTTTTAATTCAATATTTTTATACTTATCATCAAAAAAGTCTCTCATTTTTGTTCCCCCTGTAACCCCTTAACACGTTGTTGCGTATATCTTTCCATTCTAAAGGTATTCCACGACATTATTGTAAAATAACGACATTTTTGTTCTGGTTTTTAATGTATTTCAGAATCTATATTTTTATTTAACAATTAAAATATAGAAATTATAAAGAAGAATCGTTAGGATTCAATTTTATTAGGCATAATCCTAACATCAATTGTACAAATGTACAATAAAAAAATGAAAAATATAAAACTATCAACTTTTTTGAAAGATTATTTAAAAGATTGTTAAGTAATTGTAGGTATAGATGTGTTTTAGTTTAGGAGTAAATATTGAAGTGGTAATAAAGTTTTCATAGGTGAAAAAAAATAGATAACCTATTAATTTGTGACAATTATGTGCCTAATCTATTATTTGATATTATGAGGATTTTAAAATTAAATCCTAACGAGCTTAATTTTCTGTATTTAGTATAAAGATAAGGGGAGGTATTTTGATGAAATGTATCATTAAACATAGAAATGTGTAACATTTAACACTTGTATTGTAAAATATTTTGACATACGCTAATTTAAATATTAGGTACAGGAACATTTAATAAAAACTCAGTACTAAAGTACCCTTTAAGCGTTTAACCCTAAAAACGTTTATATTTATAATAAAACTCAAGCACACTGAAGTTTTTCTTTTGTTTCTGTGCCTTATTAGGTAAAAATAATATAATAAATTATTAGTATGAGATAGGGGAAAATGAATTGTAAGTTAATCCCTGAATTAACAATCTATTGATAATTAGTTTATGATAAGGAATTCCAGGGTAGAAGGTGGCTATTAACAAGGACTATAAAGTTAAGTTGGATATCTTAGGTATTTTATAGGTAATTAGGGTATAGTTTGACTTTGTAGGAGTATTTTATGAGCTTATTGTACCGCTTGTTTTAATTTGCCTCGTACTTTTAATTTATGAGTTTTAACATCTAGAAGCTAATCAATATATATTACATTAGTTATGTGGACCTTTATAGGAGTATATTTCTAAGATTAAAGGATTTGTGTGGATTAACCATGAGAATATAACAATAATATTTATTGTTTTTTTAGGGTTTAGAGACTATGTGTGAACTTAACCTTGGAAATGACGTATTTTTATGTTGTATAACAGAAGTGGAAAGTCTGGAAGAAACTGATATAATCGGTTTCTTCCAGACTTTTTTACTTTAAAATTGTTTTTTTTACATGAGGTTAAATATAATTATTCGGTTTAATGTTTGAATTTTTCGTAAAATTAATCGGGGTTTTTATTCCTCTTTTAATACATAATGTTACAAAATAGAGTAATTGTATTTATTTTATTTTTATATGAGATTAAAAATAATAATAAATGTACCAATGTATGAGAGATATTAATATATTTATTAGTGATTTGTTCGTTTATCTAGATATATATTGCTATTGTATTAGCGATAACAATAGTATATTGGGGGGGACAATTAACATCTAAATTTGAAAGATTAAGAAAAAGTAAAAAAGGAATTGGTGCTTGTGTTTTAGCGGCAGGGGTGACAGCAATTACAATGATTCCTCAAAGCGCATATGCACATGGGTTTGTTGAAAAGCCAAGTAGTCGTGCTGCTTTATGTAGTCAGAATTATGGAGCATTGAATTTAAATTGTGGAAATGTAATGTACGAACCTTAAAGCCTAGAAGCACCTAAAGGATTCCCAGATGGTGGACCTATTGATGGGAAAATTGCTTCGGCAGGAGGACTGTTTTTTGGGTCTTATTTATAAAAGAAATGCTGCCATCTTCCCACGAATTTCATATGAAACTTATAAACAAATGCAAAACGGTATGAAGAGAGTAGAATTTTTCTTCATACCGTTTGTATTATTTAGCTATTTAACATATTGGTATATGTAATTAAAGACTATGCTCTTTATCCATTTCAAACAATATAAAAAAACACCCGCGATTGTTCGAGGGTGTTACTTCGCCTGTTTACACTTATTCAGCCAAACAGGTCCGATTTTGTTGATACCTTTTATAAATAACAGCATTACATTAATCTTTTTTTGGGAGTACAATTCTTTTAAATAATTGAACAGTAATCCAATAATACATCGAGTAAATTACTATAAAAATTACAAGTGGTAACCAAATGCGAGAGTACGGATCGATTAAAAGAGGGCTAAACATCTTCATACCAACTAATATGTGAGTAATCCCCACAATTGCTGGGAATAAAAATATGAAGAATAACTCTTTATAAATTGATTTTGTTAATAATTCTCGGCGGACACCAATTTTATGAAGCATTTGATAACGTGTTACATCTTTTGATGCTCCCGACAGAACTTTAAACATTAAGCAACTTGCCATCATTGCTAAAAATGCAATTCCAACGAAGAAACCCATAAACATGAATCCACTGGCCAAACCATGACTCAGATTATACATTTGATACGTACTACCTAATTCTTCCGATTTCACATTTTTATATTTCGCTACCTGTAATTCATCAAGTTTTTTCCATTCTTTTAAGTGTGCTCCAAAATCATCTGTTTTCCCAATAAACACAGTATTTTCTTTTTCCTTCATACTATCGTATATGTTTGAGTCTATAATTTTTATTTGATGATCAGGATACATATAAGTTGGCTGGATTGTGAAGAATGCTTCTTTCCATTGTTTTGTTTTCGTATCATCGTTATACAGTTTATACAGCTGTTTTGGCAATGTAAATGCATCCTTAGGAAATTCCTCTGAAACTTTCATCTTCTTCCCATTCTCACTATCTTGTGCTAATGGACGATTTTTCTCAACATCTTCTTTTATGTAATATACATACTGACCATCTACTTTGTAGCGATATTCAAACTTCTCTTGAAATAAGATGCCATTCAAAATTTTCTTTTCTTCCGCTGTTGGATTATGAACGATTGAATCGTAAACTTTTTCTTTATCAGTCGTCTTTAGAACGTTATTTTCAAATGCCATACCACACGCAATTCCACCAGCGCCAAGAGCCACTAGGATTGCTACGGTTGCAAGCACCCGTGTTAGGCTATTAATTCGGAAATTCAATTGTGCAAAAGTAAAAGCATTCAGTCCTTTTTCACGACGTTTTTTATTACTCTTTATCTTGTTAAGCATAACTGGGAGAAGTGATCCAAATAACATGTAAGTACCGACTGTTGCTGTGATTAATCCAATACCCATGAATTTAGGTACGGTTAATAGCTCTTTTTCCTGTAAATGTGCTATATGGATCAGTGATGCATACCCAATACCTAGCAAAATCAGACCAAGGAATGCAACTACACCTGTCATTTTTCCTTTTACAGCGATACGCTCTGTTTTTGCATCTGCATGTACAAGTTGCAGTACAGAAATACGAGATAATTTCATACTATTCATGATTGCTGATACTATAAATAGTGCAAAGAAAAAGAGGCAAGTAACAGTCATAGATGGAATATAAAATGCTTTATAACCTTCACCAGAGAATTCCAACTGCTTCATTAATAACTTACCAATACCTTCTGCAAGCCCTATACCAACTGTGATTCCAATTGCAAGAGATGCGGCACCTATTACGATTGTTTCGATAAACATAAGTGAGGTAACTTTATACCTTTTTGCCCCTAACATCATGTACATGCCAAATTCTTTTTGGCGAAGAGCTGATAAGAAAGAATTTGCATATAAAATATAGAAAAACGTTACAATCGCTAATAAAAAGGAACCGATTTGGAATGCAATTGCAACCGTATCAGCATGTGGATTGGAGTTAAGGAACGCTTTATTTAGTGATAACGTTTGAAACATATAAAAAGTTGAAATAGCTACAATCAAACCAACAAGTAAGACAATATAGTCTTGTAACTTACTTTTTAACCCTGACATGGAAAGTTTAAATAACATGATTGAACTTCCTTCCTTACGCTTTTTGTGTGCCTAAGTTTGCAAGCACGTCTAAAATTTCTTTATAGAATTCTTCACGGGTACCACCGCGATGAATTTCTTTATATAACTCACCATCTTGAATGAATAAAATACGCTGACAGTAACTTGCGCTGTAAGGGTCATGCGTAACCATCATAATGGAAACACCTTGCTCTTTATTTAAGCTTGTCATGGCATCAAGTAAACTCGTTGCATTTTTAGAATCTAGAGCTCCAGTCGGCTCGTCTCCCAAAATAATTGCTGGTTCATGAACTAACGCACGTGCTGCTGCGGAACGTTGCTTTTGTCCACCAGATACTTCAGAAGGATACTTTTGAAGTATAGATGTAATGCCTAACATATCAGCTACTTTTTCTACTTTCTTTCCAATATTACGAGATGAAACACCTTGAAGTGAAAGTGGAAGTGCAATGTTCTCATAAATAGATAAGTTCTCTAATAAATTAAAGTCTTGGAAAATGAACCCTAACTTTTGTGAACGGAAATCAGAAAGTTCACCTTGCTTCATTTTCGTAATATCCGTTCCTGCAATTTGAACAACGCCGCCCGTTGCTGTATCTAACGTTGAAATTACATTTAATAATGTTGTTTTACCAGAACCAGAAGGGCCCATAATACCAACAAATTCTCCTTCTTGTATTGAGAATGATACACCTTTTAACGCGTGTGATTGATTCTCACCTTTTTTACCGTACAATTTTTGAATGTTTTTTACATCTACAACTGGTTTTATCATATATATATCCTCCTACGTTTGTTTTTTAATTTCTATAAAATAAGGGTTATTCATATTTGCTCCAAACAAAATAGTCGTGTTGCATCTACCTTATTCATTTCTCCTCTCTCCTCATCGCTTTGAATACATGATAAACTATGAAAATTAGGAAACATCCTATAAAATCCTTAAGAATTCTTAAGTTTTTATAAAAAAAGCTTATGGAACCTGTAATTCCATAAGCCAATCTATTTGATAGGATGCTCAACGATAAAGGACATCCAGCCATCTTTATATTCTGCATGTATATTACCATGATGAAGCTCAACAATTCTTTTTGAGATAGCAAGTCCCAGACCATTTCCTTGGTCATCTTTTCTTGCCTTGTCCCCCCTGAAAAACCTTTCAAACAACTTATTTGGATCGCTAACAGGTGGTTTCTCAACTTTATTTGAAACTTTCAAAATCGCTTTATTATCTATTCGTTCAAGACATACGGATAATTCGGATGGTTTTATGCTGTACTTTATCGCATTCATAAAAAGATTCTCATATACACGTACCATTTTTTCTACATCTATGAAGATAGGTATTGTTTCTTGTGTGATTGATTTTTGAACGATTAAGCTTTCCTTTTCAAATATAGGAATGTATTCTCCAACTATTTGCTCCAACAAACCTGATAAATCAACTTCGTTAAGATTTAACTTAGCATCTATGCCTGATAAACGAGTATATTCAAACAGCTCATCAATTAAATATTTCAGTCTCTGTGACTTTGAATAAGTGGTTTCAAGGTATTCCTGTAATTGTGTTTTACTGTTGTATTGCCCTCTTTTTAATAAATCTATATAGCCAATAATAGATGTTAAAGGTGTGCGTAAGTCATGAGATACATTGGTTATAAGTTCATTTTTTGTACGTTCTAATCGTCTTTCTTGTTCAAATGTATTCTCCAATTCCTTGGACATATAGTTGATATTTTGAGCAAGTTGGGTCAATTCGTCCTTCCCTTTAATCCCAATTGTCAAACCCAGTTTTCCATTGGCGATATCATTCACATTATCAGAAATGAGCTTCAAATATACTATTTTCTTTCGAACCAATAGCAAAAAAATTATTATAAAGTTAAAGATTGCGAACGCGAATAAGAACAACAGTGACAAATTGAATTCAAACATACCAAATTCTTCGTGTTTTTTAAATAATGGATCTATGACGAATAGCAACATAAGGATTGTTAAACCAAACGCAATAAAAAAACTAACTGCTACAGCACCAAGAAGTTTTATAATGATCTTATTTCTAAAACTAACATTCTTCATATTTTATATCCAATTCCCCAAACAGTTTTAATATAAATAGGATGTTTAGAATCCTCTTCAATTTTGTCTCTTATTTTTGTAATATGCACCATGACAGTATTATCTGATTTATAAAAAACCTCTTTCCAAACTGCTTCATATATTTTTGCTACACTCAGGACAATCCCTTTGTTGCGGGCAAGTAGTTCGAGAATATCAAACTCTTTTGGAGTTAGTCTTGTTTCTTTTCTCCTTACCCATACTTGACGAGTATCTGTATTCATGGTTAAGTCACCAATTTCTAGTATGCTTTTATTATGTTCGATTGACGTATTGTATTTTTTAAATCTTCTTAATTGGGATTTTACCCTAGCGATTAATTCCAATGGGTTAAACGGCTTTGTTAAATAATCATCAGCACCAGAGGCCAGTCCCTGAATTTTGTCTATATCCTCAGATTTAGCAGATAGCATAATGATAGGCATATTGCGTTCTTCCCTAATCTTCATACAAGCTTCAATACCATCCATATTTGGCATCATAATATCTAAAATAATTAAATCAAATTCCTTTTCTTCTAACAGTTGTAAAGCTTCTATAGCATCTTCTGCCTTTTGAGTTTTTAGGCCTTCATTTTCCAGGTATACAGAGATAAGATTTCTAATCTCTTTATCATCATCAACA
>NZ_MAOG01000044.1:0-29849 GCF_001884205.1 Bacillus sp. NH11B
GCATTTAAAGACAATTGCTGGTGAGACTTGTCTATCATCACTTTATTGTAAACCTAACAGCGAAAAACAAGAAACAACAAACTGAATATAGGGATACTGTTCACCTTAATATATGTTCAGTATATTAAGGCTAAACCATATTCAATTCATTAGATTCCATCTATTTTTAATTAACTTTACTTTGAATACACCTGTACTTGACCCAATTTTGACAATGTTTATTTTCTTCAATTCAGTTTCTTCAATTCATTTGTCTCCAAGAAATCTAGAACTTGCAAGGGCTGGAACGACTAATTTTTTGAACATTGTAAACAGAAATAAGAAAGCGAATCGTATTCATAATTAATTACACCGTATGTTTGCATTCATAATCATACTCTAAAGTCCAAACCTTAAGAAATAGGGGCAAAAGTTCTTAAGAATTCTTAAGCTTTATGCAGCAGGTTGTCATAAGTATAAATGTCGGTTCTTATAATATTGACTATTACTTTCTCGATGTAATGATAGTTATTAAAAACAACTTAACTAAAGTAATGTATTCAATAAAACTTTCAATAAGCCAATAGGAAGGTCATACGTCATTAAATAGGTATTATACTATAAGATTCTAAATTGATTTATAAAAAAATAATAGGACATGCATGAGAAAGTATCTGAAGCGCATTCTGAAGCAATGGAGGAAATAAGAGATACTATTTAACGAAACTCAAAGGATTTAGTTTTGAAAAGCCACAACTACTTAAAGAATGAAAAGAGTCGTTTTAAGAAAGAAACAAAAGAGGTAAGTGAACTTAAATGTGATACATACCCATGTAATTCTAGGGAAAATCATAAGTTTTACCTACATATAAATTTCAATGAACTACTCCGATGCAGCTAACGGTGCAGTTAGTGGAAGAAGGATTTTAATTTACTATGATGAAATATGTAATCTAGGTGAAATCTTAGAAGGAGGTTTAAATACTATAAAAATTGTTTTGTAGAATGAATGTAAGGGAGGAAAACTACCTTGGAAATCACAACAGAAAGATTAACAATTAGACCTTTTAAGGGTACTGATTTACAGGATGTATTTGCTATTTATAATAATGGTGATACATGTAAGTACCTATTACATAATAAGTGGACACTTGAAGATATGCAGAAAAGATTCGATAAGAAGCTAGCAAACAATGTACTCACTAAAGAATCACTATTAAGTTTGGCAGTCATATACAAGACTAATGTAGTGGGTGATCTATCTGTATGGTACACAGATATGAAAGACACTGTTGAGATTGGTTATAGTTTTTCAAATGAAGTAGCTGGGAGAGGTTTGGCAACAGAAGCAGTAAGTAGTTTGGTATTTAAATTATTTAATGAATTAAATGTACATCGTATACAAGCTAATCTTGATGCACGTAATACAGCTTCACAAAAATTGTGTGAACGAATAGGCATGAGAAAGGAAGCCCATTTTATACAAGATTTTTGGAGTAAAAATGAATGGACAGATAGTCTTGTATATGGAATGTTATCCTCTGATTTGAAGTAATAGACGTAGTGATTTTATTATGCTAACGGATGCGTTAGTTGAATAACAAAGGGCATAACATATTATCTAAGACTAATATATTATGCCCTTTAATTCATTAACCTTTTTAAATTTAGGTCTTGATAATTTCAAATGTAGAAAAGCTCCCGTATTTTTTTATTAAAATAAATTAAAATTACACAAATAAAAGCCCGTGAGCTCACATTTTTATATTTTAGGATAATGATATGCAAGATTGCATGTGTAAAATGGTTGCAATTTTGCATAACATGTAACTATAATGGTTACAGGTTGGCGAATACCAATCAAACAAATACAATCATCATGAATGGAGATGTTATCGAATGGGTATGAAAAAATTAATCTTAGCAGGTGCTTTAGGGTTCGCAGCATTATCAGGAACAAATCTACCAGGATTAGAAGCAACAAAAGCGAGTGCAGCTTCTATTGAAACGAATTTCTCGACGTTAGAAGGACGCGTAGTAGAAGTTGATCATGGTGTGATTGTTGTGAAATCTAAACAATACGAAGAACCTGTTAGTGTGTATATAGAAAAACTTTCAAATGTGAAGGTAGGAGACGAAGTAAAAGCGACTGGATCTATGATGCGTAACTTTACGGAGTATATGGTTGCTACAGAAGTTGAAAATACGACTAATAAATTAGGTATGCATTTAGAAGAAAATGGCTCTCCTGATTATGTAATCGGTGAAGTATCAAAAGTAGGGACGATGGAAGATGAGGGAGACGCTGCTACAAAATATGTAGTTGTTGAGTATCCATCAGTAAACGGGAAGAAAGACATTATTGATGTGTTCTTAACAAAGGGACAAGTATTTAATAAGGGTGAAAAAGTGAAAATTGATATGAAGTATGTAGGTTGGGGCGGTATTTCGATTAACTACAACACAGTGGATCATATCGAAAAAGTGAAAGAAACAAAGAACAACACTCAAAATAATGATGATGTGTGGATCTGGTCATAATAAGATAAATAGAAGTCATTATTTGCGATTTAACTAAATAACATCTGCTTATATCGAATGTGTATATATAGGAAATGAGTAAAGAATGTAATATACACCCCCACCTAATTATCTTGTGTATGACAAGTAGGTGGGGGTGTTTTATATATGAAGAGTCTATTGATTACATTACAAATATGTTAAAGAAACTACACACTTGCGCTTAGAAGTATTTCACCATTTAAACTGTAGGAATTTTCCTACGGTTTTATTTGCGTGTTCCTGAATTCATTTTGTGTGATGAAAAAGGAGTAAGTAATAAAAATAGTTAAATATTGCTTGTTGAAAGCACAATTTGTAACACATACGATTAAAACATATATGAGTTATCTTTATATAATCTTGATATAAAATTCGCTTTGTCTTTCTACAAATATGATTTTATCTAGATATGAACAAATTACACTCACCTTAGAAAGTATCAAGGAGAGGTAATCATGGATCAAATTAGAAAAACAACTTATTGTGTATTTGCACTATCAGTATTCCATACAGGTATTGGTATGCCCCATAGTGATATTCCTATATTTACTAAAATACAACCTATAGTTGCACAAGAAGAGAAAGCAAAATCAGAGATAGAATACGTAGGGGAAGTAACAGAAGAAGCAGAAAAGGTTGATGAAACTGAAAATGCGCCTTTAGAACAGGAGAAAGAGATAGTAAGGCCACTAGATGTGCCGCTTATTTTACAAAAACCAGAATTGATGCGTGGTTGTGAAGTGACCAGTCTTACGATGGTATTACAGTTTTCTGGTGTACAAGTCGAAAAGATGGCATTAGCTTCGAAAATTAAGCATGTACCATTTCAAAGAAATGGTTTAAAGGGAAATATGCATAAAGGGTTTATCGGAAATATGGCTACTTTTGATAAACCTGGATTAGGTGTTTATGTAGAACTGATATTAGAATTGGCGAAGTTATATGTATCAGAAGAAAAAGTGAAGGATCTCAGTCACAAAGAACCTCAGCGAATATATGAAGCCATAGATCAAGGACTCCCTGTATGGGTATTAACAAATGTCCGTTTTAAACAGTTACCTGATAATCAATTTGATACATGGAAAACAGATGCAGGGGAAATGAAAGTGACATATCACCAACATAGTGTCGTTGTGACAGATTACGATGACCAATATGTATATATTAACGATCCGTTAAAGACGGAAAAACATATAGCAATCAATCGAAATGAATTTGAACAAGCATGGATTCAAATGGGAAGGCAGGCTATGACCATTTCGATGTAGATAAATGTAGATTGGATGAGAAATATTAATAAATTATCTAATGTGGCTCTCTTAGATGTAGCTAGTAAGGATATAGTTACCCCAACGAGTATGAGACCGAAAGGATATGATACCAGGTTTGATGTTTCAACATATCATCAGATTTTGAAAAAATCGCATGATGGTACGAAAGAGGGACATCAATTGATAATACTTGATGGGCGGTATGCACTCTATTATTTAGAAGGTGTTGTCAAAGAAATAAATATGCCCAATTATGCAGACCCCGACGCTGTAAATACAATGTATAACAATGATATTTTTGCGAAACAAATTTTAAATTTTCAAGCTGACTGGATTACAGATAAAGTGAAATTGGAGGATAGTAGTTGGACACAAAAAGAAATTCTTATTAATGGAATACAGTATATTGAAACAATAAAACCAATTATTAAAAATGGTCAAGTGCAAGAAATTGTATATACATTATCGTCTTTACAACCACTTACCAAAGCAAGTGATTATTATATATATATCGTTGCATTTGTGTTAGTTCTATCGCTTATTGTGTCTTTCTATTATTCAAGAATCATTACGAAACCACTATTGAAAATAAATGAAGCGACGAAAAAAATCATGAAATTTGATTTTCAAGATCAGCTATCCATACAGTCGAAAAATGAAATAGGGGAGCTGTCCTCCAATATTAATCAGCTTTCAGCAAGAATGGAAGGATATATTAATCAATTGAAAGATGACCTAGAAAAAGAGAAGCAATTAGAACAGACAAGAAAAGATTTTATTGCTGGTGTTTCACATGAATTGAAAACACCACTGAGTGTGATGCAGGTATCGGCATCTATGCTTCAGGACGGTATTGCACCTGAAATGAATCAATATTACTGGGAAGCGTTAGAAAAAGAAATAGAGAAAATGAATGTGTTAATCGATGAAATGCTTAATTTGGCAAAATATGAATCTGGCACGTATCAAATACAGATGGAGCAAGTTCCTATTGGAAGTTTGATACATCAGGTTCAAAATGACCTTCACGTTCAGATACATGAAAAGTCACTGCAAATCAAAACTAATATAGATGAAGTGTGTGTAAAAGGGAAAGCCAATTTATTGGAACAAGTGATAAGAAATCTGTTTACAAATGCAATTCGCTATACAGATGCGGGACAAACCATTGTTATTGAGGTAAAAGATGAAATAGATGGCGTATATATAGGGTTTGAAAATAAAGGTTCACATATTGCGGAAGAAAATATAGAGAAAATATGGGATCAATTTTATAGAGTGGATAAATCTAGACAACGAGTTTGTGGGGGCACAGGCCTTGGCCTATCGATTGTAAAAAATATATTTGAATTACATGATGCAGACTACGGTGTAACCAATACAGAGGATGGCGTATTGTTCTACTTCCGTTTAGATAAATGGGATACAAAATTGTAAGGTGTATCAGAAGTGTTATAGATCTTACTGATATGTTAAAGGGGAAATTCTTATAGATTATTTTGGAAAAAGGTACGAAGTCAAATTTATGACTTCGTACCTTTTTCCTTCACTTGAACTTTGTTAGAGACCGTTTAGATACGCATTGTTACGCGTGAATTACCTTTAAAATTGACACTTTATTCGTCGTAAATAATACATAATTTTGTTTTACTGTTCTGATTAAAATACGGTCCGTTGTCCCATATGCTGTTCCAATACGGATTGCAGTGGGTTCTTCAACTCCCGCATAGGTAGCATCTTCGGTAACCTCAATCACATCGCGTAACGGAATCGTAATCTTCGCCAATTGCCATGAAATTATTAACTCTTCTTTTGTTTTTTTACATCAATACCTAGCATTATACGAAGACCTTTCTATAATAGAATGCTACACTTCTAATTTTATTATACAAATTTTTAGATTATTTATCTATATGTATGACTAGAATTGGTTTCTACGTGTTCGTATCTAAAGCCTTTCCAACGTATAGAAAGATATGCTGTCTTTCTGATATAAAATATGTTAAGAACAAAAGTTCACATCAAGTTAATATGAATTTGATATGGTTGCAGTATGATGAACGAGAAACATTTAAAGTGGCAGGAAGGAAATGAATTATGAGACTTAAATTAGTAGGAATCTTCACTTGTATGATTGTGGTGTTAGGTATTTTTATTCTTTACACCAACATATCTATTGGTAAAGGACCAAATAGGACAAACTATGAAAATCGTGAAAACTCCATAAATAAAGAGAAAGAAAGTTCTTTTGCTAGTATAGAGGCTGTAGTGAATAAGGAATATGGATTGCCTGAAAACTATAAGCCAAATGATTTAGTCGTCCCAAATGTACCATTCTCATTTAGTGGAACGGTAGAAAAGAGTCACCTTCGTAAAGAGGCAGCTGACGCACTAGAAAAGTTATTTGATTTAGCAAAACAAGAAGGAATTCAGCTGAATGCAGTTTCAGGATTTCGTTCCTATGAGTATCAAAAGAATCTATATGCCAGCAATGTTAAAAAAAATGGGCAAGAGCATACGGATCGTTTCTCGGCAAAGCCTGGACATAGTGAACATCAAACAGGGTTAACAATGGATGTTTCTTCTAAAAGCGCTAACAATGAACTGGAGCTATCCTTTGCGAATACGAAGGAAGGCAAATGGCTAAAAGATAACGCACATCGTGCAGGGTTTATCATTCGTTACCCAAAAGGTAAGGAGAGTATTACTGGATATGCGTATGAGCCTTGGCACATACGCTACGTTGGAGATATTGCTGAAAATATATATAAGAAACACTTAACTTTAGAAGAATATATGAATATGAAATAAGAGGAGATATTTAATCGCTTGAAGAATGTATATATTTTGTTCGACAAAATAATATTGTTGATAATTAATACAATTTTTCTAAAAAGGCATGGTGGTTGTTATGAAGCTATTAGAGAATAAATTTACGCATACATATGCTTCTGGTGCAAACGTAATTGCGGAAAATGGGGTTCTGGTGCTAAAACTTCAAGATAATTGCAAGTAATCTCTAAGTCTTGGACATCCTGATACTATTACTCTAAAAAAAGTGCGTGATCAGTATGGAGAAGCGAAATTTATTCAAGTGGAAACATTATCATCATGATATTATTTTGCAAACAGTAAGATGGTACCTACGGTACAACTTGAGCTTTCGGGATTTGGTGGAAATGATGGAGGAACGGGGCTTATCCGTTGCTCATACAACGATTATGCGTTGGGTTCATCAGTATGGTCTTGAATTAGACAAAAGAATCCGTCGTCATCCCAAGTAAGCCAATGGCTCTTGGAGAGTCGATGAAACATATATCAAAGTAAAAAGTCAATGGATGTACCTGTATCGTGCTGCCGATTCGAAAGGAGATACCATCGATTTTTACCTAAGCAAAGCAAGAAACCACAGGGCTGCCAAGCGATTCTTCAAGAAAGCTTGGCAGTCTTTTCATATTTTTGAGCCTCGTGTCGTGACAGTCGATAAGAACCCAGCTTATCCTATAGCAGTTGAAGAATTGAGAAAAGAAAAAAAGATGCCATTAGGCATCCAACTAAGGCAAGTGAAATATCTCAATAACATAGTGGAACAAGATCATCGATTTATTAAAAATCGAGTTCGTTCGATGTTAGGATTGAAATCCTTTCGCACAGCTACATCCATTATTTCTGGAATAGAAGCTACGCATATGGTGAAAAAAGGTAATTTATTTTACTGGACAAGTCTGTCCAAAATCAAGTAAAGTTCATCCATCAACTATTTGGCATTGTTGCTTAAGACTAGATTCCACTAGGAAACTTTTCGCCTCTTTATATCTTTCCTAAGTATTTGCACCAGAACCAGTTTTTTAGACATCTTTTCTGTCTATAAAAAATATATAACTATGTATTATAAAGATAAAACTAAAAAATCCATGAAGTAACGGAATCCAGCTCACAGCAAATCTAGAGAAGAGAGGAAAAGTTATGGAGAAATATGATCAAGCTTTTGGGAAAACAGATCGTCTTATTTTGAGAAGGTTTAGTATTAATGACACTAAATACTTTCATTTCTATCGTTCTAATACAGAAGTGGCTAAATTTCAGTCATGGGATAATTATCAATATCATGAAGCAAAAACGTTTGTAAATGAACAGATTAATAATAATCCTAATCAACGAGGTACGTGGTTCCAGTTCGCAATTGCTTTGGCTGAGAATAACAAAATGATTGGAGATTGTGCGCTTCACACGCTTTTAAGTGAGCCTCACATCGTAGAAATTGGATTTACTATTTCTACAGAATATCAGGGAAATGGCTATGCAACTGAGGCTATTTGTACTTTATTACATTACATATTTCATTCATTAGGGAAACATAAAGTGATCGCATTCTCGGATGTTCGGAATAACAAGTCTATATCTGTGCTAGAACGTGTGGGTATGAGACGAGAAGGTCAGTTATTGCAGAATTATATGTTAAAAGGGCAGTGGATTGATGAATATCAATATTCAATTTTGAAGTCTGAATGGAAGAATGCTACATATTTATCAACTTCAGAAGTGACGTAAGAAGGGGGTAAATCTAAATACTATGTAAAAAGACACTACAAGAGTGTCTTTTTTATGAAAATACTCTATAATTAACTTTGGGGAAGGTAATGTTAGAGTATTCGTTTAGCATTATCTTTGTATTAGATAAACCATGAGATTGAATGATTTTGTGGTTTATTTTTTTGTACAATAGATGTTACAGTATTTGCAGTGAGCTATTGATTTTTATAACCATGTGGAGATGTAGGATTAAAAGTCTAACATCGAATGACGGTTCCGGAATATAGAGTTACGAAATGATCTCCCATATCCCAAACGGTAGCTGCTTGTATATAGCCTTTAAAGCCTTCAGAAGAATAATAAATTTCTTTTGGTATACTTTCTTTAGACTGGAAATGTGCTTTAGAGTACATTACATAATGGTTTTTAATGATTTTTGATTCAGGAACAATAGTATTTTTATGTTCCAATGATTGTGTAGCAGTAGAAGATGGTATTAATTTGACAGTGCCTTGATAATTATGATCTAAGGTGTCAGCTTGTACACTTTGTGACGAAACAAAGAAACTTAAACTACTTCCTGCAATTAATGTTGCAAATACTAACTTTGAGAATTTTGTTAATCTGCGCATTCTATAATCTCCTTTGCATTTTATTGTAAGGTATCTCCTTACACCTCACAGTCTATATCCACGCCATAAGGGTGTACATACATATTGATAGACAAAATTCTACATAAAATCCCATTTTTTTTAGCTTGTGTATAATAATCCAATGTTAAGAATTTATCAGAAGTAAAAAGGTATGTCTTATATAAAAGAAAATGAATAACTTATGCAGAGCTTGTATATAAAATTATTGTTTAAATATTCTAAAATGAGTTGATAAAGATGCTGGAATGTTTTTAGAAAACAAATGATGCCCTATGTGAAATTTGGAAGATTAATTCTCTTTTTGAGTTTATTTTCTTAAGAGCATTCACTTGCGTGGATTATTATTAAGATTCGAATGTAAAATACCTAAAGAAATAAGTACAAGCACACAGTCTAAAGATAAACATATTTTATATTATGAAAAACTTCCTTGTTCTTCAAATAACAAACAACATTTTGTGAATGAAACTTATTGAAGAATTTACATAAAGAGCTCATCGTAATTGGTGGGCTTTTTTATTTTGAGAAAAAAGATAATATTATAGACAAATGCTTGTAGCTACAGCAAATGTAAGCGAAATAATGCAAAAAGGTAAAAAATGAATGGCGAAAAAGTTAAGATATTGACCAATTACAAAGAGAAAGACTCCTCAATTCGGAGCCTTTTTTAGCTGCTATAAAAGTATGGGTATACTATTTGAAAAGTAATAATTTAGGATTCATGCACATATAGGATAATTTTTTTCGAATTTATCGTTTTTCTGACAGAAGACTCCTTCCTCAAAAATGTGAAGTGGCGAGTAGTTCAAATACGGTTTAAATATCAATATAATCTGTAGATAGTATTGGAAAATAGGCAATGCTATTTAAATTATTGGTTTTTGAATACAAAAAAAGTGAGAAGAATGGCTATCATTCTTCTCACTTTCAAAAATTAGGGTCGGCATATACATAAATATGCGTTTGTGTGGATTGATGGATGAAAAATCCACATAGACAGTATAACAAAATAATTAAGGCTTTTCACATGCAATATTGCATGCGAAGAGTAGGTAGATATAATAGTTAACTTACTTTAATAGATTTTAAAAAGTAAAATGTGTTCATATTTAAAGAGTTAAAATTAAATTGAAGGTGGTTAAAACCTTAATTCATCATAGCTACTAATTAGGAAAGAGTTAATTAATTTGAAAATGATTTGAGTAAGTAAATTCACCGCTATACTTAATAACTGTAATATATGTCCCTTTAGTATATACGTTTGTAATTGGTGTTCTCCAAATTTCTAGCCCGTTGGGAGTGGTAATAAATTCTGGTTCAATTGTTATAAATCGTTGTAATGAGTCGTCAGGGTAAATCTTGAAAATCTTCATTTTGGCACCAATGTGCTCTCTACCAAAACGCTGTGTTCAATATAAAAAATGTGTCACATTGTTCCATTCTCCAAAATACATATTGGTTTCTGCGGTTATATATTCTAATGCTAGTATTTTTCTATATGGATGGTAGCAAATTAAAATTCATACTAAATTATTTGTAATATATGAAGGTACACATAATATTTAATTAATATATTTTTTTATATCAATATTAAAAACTTATGTATACATGTTACAATATAGTCCTCCAATTTATTTCATTCTTCTATTTAGAATTTATCGTTCAATAATCCAATAAAAAAGCGGCTGTAGTAAATAGATTTGTTAATGAAGTGAAGCATTTAGAGTGGTTTAAAAGGCCATTAAGTAGAATTATCCAGGGGATATTTTCACTAACCTTTTCATAAAGGCATGGGCAGCCTGATAGTCCCGTTTTTTACGAAGTTGAATATCCAATGTGTGCCCATCTTTATCTATTGCCCGATATAAATAACACCATTTTCCTTTGACTTTTATATAGGTTTCATCTAGCTTCCAAGATAATTGGACGTTTTTATTTTTCTTCTTCCAAATTTGATAAATAAGGTTTCCAGATTCGTGAACCCAACGCATGATGGTTGTCGGGTGATCCGAAACACCACGTTCTTTCAGAATTTCAGAGACATCACGATAGCTTAAAGAAAAACGACAATAGTAGCCGACGGCTACCAAAATAATATCTTTCTTGAACTGTTTCACTTTAAAATATCGCATATGTGATTCTCCTCGTTCCCTTTTTCTAGAGTGTAAATACATTTTTGTTTCTTGATGAAAAAATAACATCCAATATAAAGGATCGTATACCTAAAAGAAATTTTAAGAGGGTATACGTATGTTTATTTTGGAAATAAAAAGTTGAGAAAATGGTTTACTTAGAATTTTTAACCAAAAATGTAAATATAAGAGTTATAATAATGGGGCATGAGTATAGTTTCCAGATTTTCAAAGTATATAGTTAACCTAGTGATGTTTATATGAAGTAACGTTAATGGTTATAATTTACGGAATATTCATTTTAATAAGATAAAAACGCACGGATATTAACTTATATTAGTGTTAATAGGATTAAAATATGGCTAATAACCAATTAGCATTACAATTAAAATTAGATAGGGTGAGGATAATGAAGACCAGAGATAGTTATAAAATTATTGTAATTGGTGCTGGGACTGCGGGACTCTCCTTTACTGCACATTTATTGCGTAATGTATCCCTATTCAAAGGAAGTATAGCGATTATTGATCCATCAAAAAAACATTATTATCAACCACTGTGGAGTTTAGTGGGTGGTGGAATTGTTTCAAAGGAATGTACGATGCGTGATCAAGATTCACTTGTTCCCAACGGAGCAATTTGGATTCCTAAAAGTGTTGTTAAGTTGTTTCCGTCTGAAAATAAGATTTTTTTAGATGATGAAACTATCCTTGAGTATGAAATTCTTATTGTATCTGCCGGTATACAAATAAATTGGAGTGGTATTAAAGGCTTGAAAGAATCAATAGGGACAAATGGTGTTTGTAGTAATTATTCCTATAAATATGTTGATTCTACTTGGAAAGAAATTGAAAGATTTAAAGGAGGTAATGCTGTTTTTACTCACCCAAATACTCCTATTAAATGCGGTGGTGCCCCTCAAAAAATTATGTACCTAGCGGAAGAACAGTTTTGTAATAGGGGAGTAAGAAAGAACAGCGAAGTCATGTTTTATTCTGCAAATTCGAGTATATTTCAGGTTCCACGTTATGCAAATACACTAGAAAAGGTACTTGAAAGAAAGCAAATTATAACGAATTATAATAAAAATTTAGTAGAGATTATTTCCGGAAAAAAAGAAGCTATTTTTGAAGATACACAAACACTAAAAAGAGAAAGTGTGTCATATAGCATGTTACATGTTGTTCCACCAATGGGGCCGCCTAGTTTTATAAAAGAAAGTGATTTAAGCGACCATCAGGGTTGGGTTGATATAGACCCTTATACTTTGCAGCATGTTCGTTATAAAAATATTTTTGGACTAGGAGATTGTACAAATTTACCCACATCTAAAACTGGAGCGGCAATCCGAAAACAAATACCTGTGTTAAAACAAAATATTATGGATGTACTGAATGGAAAAGATATGCAGGCTAAATATGATGGGTATACATCTTGTCCAATTGTTACAGGGTATAAAAGTCTTATACTAGCTGAATTTAATTATGAACATGAGCCTCAAGAAACGTTTCCATTAAATCAAGCGAAGGAACGGTATAGTATGTTTTTACTTAAAAGATATATGTTGCCATATATGTATTGGAATTATATGTTGAAAGGAATTTTATAGGGGAAAGATAAAAGGTTGTTTTAAAATCTAAAACGTAATTGGAAATAAGAAATAGGAGGGAATAACCATGCTCTTAAAATATTTTTATGATGAAAAATTAGCACATGCTTCCTATTTAGTTGGTTGTCAGAAGGAAGGCGTAGCAATTGTAATTGATCCAAGTCGGTATATAGAACAATATATAGAATTTGCTAAGAAAGAGGGGATGGAAGTAATTGCTGCAGCTGAGACTCATATTCATGCAGATTTCCTTTCTGGGTCTAGAGAACTTTCCCATCTTTTTAATGCAAATTTATATGTATCTGATGAAGGAGGTAGTGATTGGAAATATCAATATATTAACGAGGGCCGATACAATTTGGTTAGAGAGGGCACAGAGTTTAAGGTTGGTCATATAAAATTCAATGTAATTCATACCCCAGGGCATACGCCTGAAAGTATCTCTTTTTTAGTAATTGATACAAGTCAAAATAATTTTACGAATGATAAACCGATAGGAATATTCACAGGCGACTTTATATTTGTAGGAGATATAGGAAGACCTGATTTATTAGAAAAAGCTGTCGGTATTAAAGATACTGCACAAATAGGAGCGAAACAATTATTTAATTCTATACAAAAAATAAAAACACTCCCCGATTATTTGCAAATATGGCCATCACATGGTGCAGGAAGTGCCTGTGGAAAAGCATTAGGAGCAATTCCGACTTCTACATTAGGTTATGAAAAGATGTTTAATTGGGCGTTTCAGTGTAATGAAGAAGATAATTTTGTATCGACTTTATTAACGGGACAGCCAGAGCCTCCAAAGTATTTTTCGTTAATGAAGAATTTGAATAAGTTTGGTCCA
The DNA here is from genome assembly GCF_001884205.1 of Bacillus sp. NH11B. NCBI lineage: Bacteria > Bacillati > Bacillota > Bacilli > Caryophanales > Bacillaceae > Bacillus > Bacillus sp. NH11B. The sequence continues at coordinate 13,590 of NZ_MAOG01000044.1, forward strand.
CCAATTCGTAAGAAGAGGGAGATTGCCGCTATTAATACAGTAGAAAAACTTCAAGAAATTATAAGGAGTGTTCAGCAAATTGTTGATATAAGGGATGTAGAGTGTTTTGCTAAGGGCCACATTAAAAAATCAATTAACATTCCGTATAATAACTCCTTTTCAACTTGGTGTGGGTGGTTATTAGATTATAAAAAAGAAACATTATTAATTTTAGATATGGAAAAAATTAAAGTGGAGGAAGTAATAAGAGACTTTGAGTCAATTGGATTAGATAATATTATTGCTTTTGCACCTTTAAAAGTAATGCAAGGATTTGATCGATTAGAAAGTTACAAAGAAAAAACACCAATTGAATTGTATCCACAAATAAAAGGTGAAAGTGTTAAGGTTATCGATGTGCGTAGTAAAAAAGAGTGGGAGGAAGAACACCTACATGATGCAATACATATTGCTTTAGGTAATTTATTAGAGCAGCTAGAAGAAGTTCCTACAGGTTTTCCTATAGTTTTACAATGCCGAACGGGGTTACGTTCTGCTATAGCTGCTAGTATTTTACAAAGAGCTGGTTTAAAAGAAGTAATCAATTTAAAAGGAGGGTTCCTTGCATGGAAAAAGTCTGGATTACCATATAATAATTAATTTAAACTGTTAGGAAAGCGTGATTGTTCATGCCTCTAAGTGCTAACCATTTGGAATAAAGATGTAATGTATCAGTTATACTATGTAATTATAAAAAGAGGACGTATTAATTACGACCTCTTTTTATATTATTTCAGTTTATTAAATAAGTAGCAAAATAATATCATATATGAAAATTTCTATCAAATTAGCAGGGGATGGTGATAGAAAAGTGTGTTCCTTTTCCTAGTTCACTTTCTATCTCTATATCTCCGTTTAATTCTTTAATGATACTGTACGCAATCATATTAGGAATTTCCTCATTGTCATAAATCAAATTCTTTAAATGAGGACTGCGAATTAATGTTAATATCAAATGAGAAAGTAGAGCTGCTTCTTTATCAAACCATTCATTTGATTGAATCATTTTTTTGAACTCAACATCTGCTTCTTCTGATTTTAGTAGGGAAATAATTCTATGGAATTTACGAGCTATAGAAGAGACTAAAATTAGTAGGAATCTTCACTTGTATGATTGTGGTGTTAGGTATTTTTATTCTTTACACCAACATATCTATTGGTAAAGGGTCAAATAGGACAATCTATGAAAATCGTTAAAAATCCATAAATAAAGAGAAAGAAAGTTCTTTTGCTAGTATACAGGCTGTAGTGAATAAGGAATATGGATTGCCCGAAGACCATAAGCCAGAGGGTTTAGTTGTACCAAATGTACCATGCTCATTTAGTGGAATCTGTCTCAAAATGAAAAGATTTCTTATCTTATTGAGACAGAAGGGGGAATTGCGAAGTTATATTTTAAAATCTGTATTAGAATTAAAAATCACTGTATGTCCACATAAACCAAGTGCAATAAAGAATACTTTTTACAGGACTATAGGAAACACTCTCTTTTAATATAAAAACAATTAAGTTTTGGGTAAAGTACAACCTATTTAGTCTTAAGTGGTTAAAGTTAACTGTTTTGCATTAAAATTTTCTTAACATGTATTTATATGCTGGCTATACCCTAAAAGCAACAAAGTAATCAATATTAAAATATATAGGTAAATGTATTTGCAACTAAAAGATATTCATACTGATGAAAGGTTCATGATGCATTTTGTTGGATGAACATAAAAGAATTATAAAAAGGGGGGAAAATAAACACTTTATAACTTCGCACGAAATACCAATTTTACGAAGAATATGATAGTCATATAAAAATCTAATACAGTGTCTAGCGATTTCAAGGTCAGATGCATCGATTTTAGCATATTTGTATACGCCTATATAATACATGTTTTATATAAAAATAATCATATACTGAATTGCTCATAAACAATTTTTATAGTGAATTTCATTTTAAAGTATAAGCGTTTTTCTTGTGTTGATCTAACTAACTCCTGATTAATCAGGAGTAAATTAACCAATTCTTATTTTATAGCGACTTTTATACTGTTTTCATTTTGTATGAATTTATATATGAAAATTGTTTTATTTTACATACATTTATATGTAATTTTTGTACTAGTTTTTATAGCCTAATACAAATTTATCACCTGGTTATCTATAACTTTTATTAGAATGACAACAATATCCCATTCAATCTCGAGTAAATATTAGTATTCCATAATTTAATTATGTAAATAAGTCTGTGTAAAAATTGAATTTAACGCGAACTTGTGTTCGTGTTATTTTTCTGTTATAGTATATATGAGGTGATTTTTATGGATTACAGCAAACAACGTCAAAAATCCGTACATCGTAAGAAATTATACGAGAATTTAAATGAAATGCCCTTTTACATAGAAGAATTTGTGGAGTACAAAGAATTGCATGATGCCTCTCCCTCTACCCTACTGAATTATGTATATGATTTTAGAGTCTTCTTTAATTGGCTATTATCTGAACAAATTATTGAATTTAAGCCCATTAAAGACATATCCTTCTCTGATTTGGAGAATTTAAGGAAAAAAGATATTGAGAACTTTATGAGATTTCTAAAACTACAACAGAACATGCAAAATTCCTCTGTTAACAGAAAAATTTCAGCTTTAAAATCTTTATTTAAGTATCTTACTTCCCTTTCAGAAGATGAAGATGGAGAATGCTATTTTTATAGAAATGTAATGGCTAAAATTGAAATACATAAAGATAAAGAAACGTTAAACGCCCGTGCGAAGCGTATGAGATCTAAAATATTCCATAATGATGACGATCAAGAATTTTTAAATTATGTTAAGTTTGAACATGAAAAAGCTTTAACAAAACATCAATTATTTTATTTTCAAAGAGATAAAGAACGTGATGTTGCTATTCTTTCCCTCTTTCTTGGGAGTGGTATTCGTGTAAGTGAGTTGGCCGATCTTCGTACTGAAGATATCAATTTAAAAGAAAGGCTAATTGATGTAATAAGAAAAGGAAATAAAGAAGATTCTGTATGGATTACTCCCATCGCATTGAATGATCTTGAAAAATATTTAGAGATTAGAAATAACAAATATGCTCCAGGGAAAGAATTAAAAAATGTGTTCTTATCAAAGTATAAACATACCGCACAGCCCCTTTCAGTTAGAGCTATCCAAGATATAGTAGAAAAATATACTAAATCCTTTGGTAAAACAATGTCTCCTCATAAATTAAGACATACATTAGCAAATAAGTTATATATGGAAGAAAAAGATTCGTTACAAGTAATGCAACAACTTGGACATACCAGCCAAGATACAGCTTTGTTATACACTCAACTTGGGGAAACAACTATTAAAGAGAGTTTAGGAAGAATAGGAAAGAATAAAGAATAAAAGTTCAGCAATTTTGTATTGCTGAACTTTTATTCTTTCCCCTTAACTTAGTCTTAAGATTTAAATGCTATTTATTCTTCGTTTCCCCTTTAATTTTATTATATAAAAAATACATAGTTTAAATTCTACTTTAATTGGTATATAAAAACTCTCTCCTGATAGAAATAAATAAAAAAGAAGAACCTATTACTACGAATTCCGACACAGTTTCTTCTTCATCTAAGGAACAATATGCAAGTAATGGAATAAGCTATACGGTTATATTCGACTTTATGAAACAACAATATAACATCCTTACAAATAACGATGAAAACTACATCCCTGAAGTACACGATCCTCAGGTAGCTTCTTTTGCTGCTAAACGTTTTGGAATTACAGCTAAAGAAGCTGGATACATTTACGAGAAAGTACAGATGGATGCTTTTAAATAAAATATAGAATTTAACCATATTTCTCAATGAACAATATAACTTAACGTGGTAAAATAATATTTGGATGGAAGTCCAACACTCATATTAGTATTATTAAAATTAAAGTGGTTATCAAGTCGGAGGAAGGCACCTTAGGGTGTCTTTTCTTTTTTAAGGAATAGCATCAGGACTTCTATTTTATCAACCGAAACCTTGATGCTATCCCAAATCGCTCAAAAAATAAACAAAGATTTTTACATTTCAACTTCACAAAGTAATTTCACCTCTTTTATTTGTTCTATGTGACGCTGTTCATGCAAATATATTAGTTCTACCCATTGATCAAGAAGTAATTCTCCCAGAGCAGGGTGCTTCACTGACTTTTTTGTCAGTATGGATATATCTTCTACTGTACTAAGGAAAGTCATCAATTTTTTTCTCGAATCGTTCAGCAAGTCAATCATTTGCTGAACTTCAAATGGTTCTAAGCTTGGTTCAAGAATTTCTGGAGCTATAAATTTTTTCGTTCTATCTAATAATATAGAACGAATTTCTTGACGTTCTATTTGAAGACTATCAATCTCTTTTAATCCAAACGAAATAACTTTTATAGCTCTTTCATCTAATAAAACTAAGTGATGACAAACTTGTGCAATACTCCATTTATTCATATCCGGCTTACTATTAAATTGAGCATTACTCAATAAAGTAATCTCCTCTAATAGGTTATTTCTCGTTTCATAAAACTTGTCATTTACAAATTTATTCATGAGGATTCTCCCTTCATCTGAAAGTACATACTTAAATTTCTATTCTGTATATATTCTCTATGACAAAAAAGTTTTCCTTCACTACTCTACGGGATAGTATCATCTACCCTATCATTACTCCTATTTATTAGTTCAATATATTGTATCTGGGAGTAAAAGTAAGACTATTACCTATTTTCACACGTATCTCGGCTGTATCCCCAATCATACACACGAACAGGTCTTTGATACGGGTTAGAATTAGGAATTCCGGCATCACGTTTCGCTTTTCGATATGCACCATTACGAGATATTATTAGGGATCTCGCCACATCGCTATCAAGCTAACATTTTGAAGTACCCCAAAAACGAAAATTCACATTTTTACCTTGAGGTACCAATCTTCTCATTTTGGGGTATTGGCTGTTATTAGCTTGATTGTGATGGGACGGAACCCTATTAAAAGCATTTCCCCTTCTAAATATAAAAGGTACTTGCAATTTTATTATGAATTACAGTTGAATTCATGTTACTTAATCGTTCCCATTGCACCAACTTTCACATTTACCTTAACGTTTACATCTCCCTTTGCTAATTCATTATTCCATTTATTTTGGACTTTTTTCCATTCTGGATATGTGTAAGTTCTTGCATATCCTCCAAGACCAATAGGGTCGATTTGTGCAGTTTGTATTTTTTTTATTAATTGCTTGAAATCAGCTTCCAGCTTAGTCTCAATCGCCTTTTGTAATTTTGCTTCGTCCTTTCTTGTATTAAACGAAAAAAGCCGCTCTGTAATACCGATACTCATCTTTACATCTACATTAAATATAAAATGATTATCATGTCTTGTCTTTGTCTTTACTTTAATACTATAGGCAGTAAAACTTATCCAATCTTTATCTTGGCTGTCCGCCTTTATTTTAATTGGCATTGTAAATGAAAAATCCCCTGTAGTTCCTTGTTGCAAAATGCGTAATAGTTTGTTTTCATCAGGTTTTAGTGTTAATTTATACCTTCCCTTTTTATCCAATAAAGCTGTACCTGTCACCCATATTTTATTCTTTTTTTTCATCTCAGTAATATTTGCTGTTAACCCTTTATCTGCTTTTTGTTCATGTAGTTCTTGAAGAGTTGTTTTTACTGTGATGTTTCTTAAAGCGGCGGTATCAACTAGTTTTGTTAAATATAAAGGAAGCCGCGGCTTATCTTTTGGGCTATGGAAGATGACGTCCGAAACAGGTCCATCTACAGCGACAACCCTTGCAGTAACTGTATTTTTAGGATCTCGATAAAATGGATCGAGGTATTTCATCCAGTTTTTTTGTTTCAGTAGCCGTTTTCCAACTAAAATAACCTGCGTTTTACTTCCTGAGGTAAGCGCCATAACAGTAGCATCAAATTTGTCTCTTGAATTTCGAATCGTAACAGATTTCACGCCTGTAATTTCTTCTTTTACCTTTGCTTCTTTATTGAAAACAGGGCTTGACATATACACTAATAAATTATTATTACGATCTAAATCGATACCAAGAACAAGAGTTAAAGAAACATCTTCAACATTTCTTTGATCAAAGCATCCAGTCATCATGAACACCGATAACAAAATACAACATAGTACTTTTCTTTTCAATGTATCCTCCCCTGACGAAACTTCTCATATAGACAGCAATACAGCCATAAAACGATAGGTGATATATAGGTTAATCCCAAACCAGCATTCGATAATGTCTGTTGCCAAGTTTCGGCTTCATTCCAACTAGGATGAGTCCAAAATATGAGGCCGATAATGAACAATAAGAGAACAACTACATGCGAGCTGTGATCTTGTTTTCTAATTAATTGGCTTGAACAAAATACAGCGCAATATATAGCGGGAATCCATGCTGTGGATACAACGGGTAAATAAATGGCCAATAAAATCATGTCAAAACGTTCTAAAAAACGAAATTCAATTACTTTCAGTAAATTTAGTACCGGTTGATTATATTGCGTAATGCTCTCAGGGCTAAAATAGGCAAAGCAAACAATAGTAGCAAATAAATAAAATAACATCGTTAAAGTGTTTGCAATAACCATTCCATGGACTGCATACTGTTTTTTTTGTAAAAAGGGATATAAAAAGAAGGCAATATCAAACCCTAAATAAGCAAAAATAGTGGTCGGTACAGCCATGAATACAGGTTTCCACCCTTCTTTTAAAAGTGGGAAAAATGGCATCCAACTTCCGTTCCCTTTAAGAGGGATCAAAAAAAATAACGGAATCCAAAGAAACATATAAAAAATAAGTTCGGAGTATCGCCCTAAAATACGAGGACCGCTACGTGCAACAAGGAAGGTAGGAATCGAAAATAAAAAGATAACGACATAGTCAGGTGTTTTTGGAAGAAGCCATCCTTTAAGATAGAGCATAGCGTTCACAAGAACGCTACAAGAATAAAAAGCGAAGTACATCATGTAAATAACAACGAATGCTTTGCCTACTATTTTTCCAAATAATCGTATAAGAATGTCATAAATCGTGTCCTCGGGATATCTAGCAGCAGTTTTCACCATAAAAACACCTGATATTGTGGAGAATATCCAGCCAATCATTATAGCTATCCATCCATCCGTTCCAGCTTTTTCTGCAAGCAAGCGTGGAAGCGATAAAACGCCAGTGCCCACCTGCATTCCATTAATTAAAAGAATGTACTGTATAAGCGTAATGTCATTATAGGCATACTTTTTCATAGTTTCACCTTTTATTTTGATTCTTTCCTTGTCGGATAGATTGAATGGCTCTGGTACCTTTAGAACGCTTTCTTAATGCCCATAAAGGTAGGTGTATGAAAGTATCTTTCATATCCGCAAAGCGAAATGGTGCTAATGGCGTTCCGTAAGGAGTACCTAGCGATTCAAGACTGATTAGATGTCCAATTAAAGTCATCCACCCGATAACAAGTCCAACAATTCCAAATAAGGCAGCTGCAAGCATCATCGGAAAGCGTAAAAGTCTTACTGCCGCTCCCATATCATAATTAGGGATAACAAAGGAAGAGATGGCGGTAACAGCAACAACAATAATCATAATGTTGCTTACAATTCCCGCTTGAACAGCCGCCTGTCCAATAACAATACCACCTACAATTCCAACTGTCTGACCGATCGGAGTAGGTATCCGTAAAGCCCCTTCTCTCATCGTTTCCAATGTTATTTCCATAAGTAATGCTTCCATAACTGGAGAAAAGGGTACGCGCGTTCTTGATTCTGCAATAGATAAATACAGCTCTACAGGAATAACTTCAAAATTAAAGGAAATAAACGCAACATAACTCGCAGGCAAAAATAAAGCAATCATAAAGGAGATAAAACGAAGCATCCGAATAGACGAAGCAACTAACCACCTTGTACCGTAATCATCCACGCCTTGAAAAAAGGAAATAAAATTTGTTGGAGTAATTAACACATTGGGCGAATGATCCATTACAGTTACAAATCTGCCCTGTAGAATGTGAGATACTGCCAAATCAGGTCTTTCAGTTAATATAAATTGTGGAAACGGTGAGTACGGGTTATCTTCAATGAATTCTATAAGTTCGCCATTACTAGCAACAGCGTCGACTGTAATATTATGAATCCGTGTTTCTAATTCCTTCAGCACATCTTCAGAAGCTACATCTTTCAAATATAAAATAGAAATCCTCGTTTTGCTTCGTACACCAATTACTATTTCTTTTACCGTTAATTCACGATGAGGAATATACCTTCGAATCATTCCGATATTTTGACTTCTAATTTCTGTAAATCCTTGATGCGCACCTTTTAGAGCTATTTCGTTATGAGCGTCTTCAACATTTCTTTGTGGCCATCCTTTCGTATCCAATTGATGTGCTGTTGTTCGACTGTGGATTAATAAAATACTATCTCCTCCAAAAATAGCATTTTCAATCTGACTCCACGTATTAATAATTTTGATTTGTCCTAATGGAATTGGAAGTTCCGTATTGGTATCAAAATTACTATTCATCAAAGGACTTAGAACATGATTTTGAATCAATTCTTTATCTGTTAATCCAGACAAATATACTAAAGCGGCTTCTAATCCATCTGCTTTTATTTGAAACCGGCGAATCACTAAATCAGGTGCTTGACGAAATACATTCTGAATATCAGCTATGTTTTTGGATAAATCAGCTTCTAAGAGGGAGTCTTCAATATTCTTTTCCTGAAAATGAGTATTGTCTCGTATTGAACATGACTTAGGATTGTCTCTATATTTTAAACGTGTCAAAAATTTAGCCATGATTCCCTCACTTTCTATGTAACTTTTATAGTAGGCTTAGTATGCATATATTAAGAAAAAATATCCTAATAACTAGAGAGGTAACACCAGAATTATTACTATAAATTTTTTTGTGATATTTCATAAAGATCAATTTAAAGAATAGTCTTTTAATTTGATGGATGTGTGGTGCTACTCCAAGTCCATCAAGCTAATATTTTGAAATTCCTCCTAAACGAAATTTCCTTTCGTTACAGTTATCCACTTATAAGAGTTTAAATCTTTTTTCGTTGGGATAACAATAAATTTCTTAACTTGATGGTGATGTGGCGGTATTCCTAATTAGTATCCATAGAAAATAGAAACCTAATTGGTATAGGTTTCTTTTTGATTAATACCTAAGGGGATTTTTGTTCAATTAGAAAAATGTTTTAGACTGAACATCGTTGATTTAGTGAGTCCTATCTGGTTAGTTCTTAGTTTTTTATTAATAGTAATTGGTGAAGTTTGTTTATCGCCTGCTGGGTTATCAATAACAACAAAATTAGCTCCGGCTGCTTTTTCAGCACAAACAATAAGTTTATGGTTTTTATCTACTGCATCTGCACAAGCCATAAATGCACAGGTTGTGAAATTATAAGATCCTGCTACAGAAATAATTTACTTTGGAGTTATTGGAGCTGTATCTATCTTAGTAAGTATGGCCTTATTTAGGCTATCAACAAAATTCAAGGCTTTATGTTTATGAAAGGACTTCAGCAACAAAAAAGGAAGACACTTGTGAGGGTGTCTTCCTTTTTTGTTGCTGTATTTTCTTATTAATCTAATTTGTTTTTTACATTTTTTTTTTAACTTCCCCCTATTAAATTTCAATAAGTATAGGTACAATCATTGGTTTTTTCTTAGTATGTGTATATACATATTGTCGTATTGATTTTTTTATTTGTTTTTTCATTACATTCCATGAGTTTCTATTCGCTTCTTGTAGCTCGTTAACAGTTTTTATAGTAAGTCGATTAATGTCTCTTCGGAGTTCCGAGAAATCTCTATCCACAAATCCACGAGAAATGGTATCGGGGTCAGAAATCAACGTTCCTTCCGCTTTGCTCATAGTTAAAATAATCATGAGCATCCCATCTTCTGAAAGTTGTTTGCGGTCTCGTAATACAATTTCCCCAATATTATCTACATCCCCCCCGTCTATGTAGGTATTCCCCACCGGTATTTTCCGGGTCTGACGGGCAATGGTATGTTCAATATCGACGACATCCCCATTATTGATGATAAACGTGTTTCCTTGCTCTACTCCAACGGATTCCCCTAACAAACGGTGATGGTGCAGCATTCTAAATTCACCGTGAATAGGAATAAAATATTTTGGTTTCATTAATGTAAGCATTAGTTTTAAATCTTCTTGATAACCATGGCCAGAAACATGCATTCCGGATGTACTTCCTGATCCATAAATCACTTTGGCTCCAAGGGCAAATAAGTTGTCTACGATACTCGTGATATTTCGTTCATTCCCGGGTATTGGACCTGCTGCAAAGATAACCGTATCTTCAGGTAAAATGTCGACACCGCGAAAGTTTCCTGTGGACAGGCGAGCAAGAGCAGCCAATGGTTCTCCTTGACTCCCCGTGCATAAAATGGCCACCCTTTCAGGAGCCATTTCATTGATTTCATGTGGATCAATTAACATTCCATCTGGAACTGTTAAATAACCACGTTCCATAGCAACCGCTATAACATTAACCATACTTCGTCCAAGTAACGAAATTTTTCGATTTGTTTTTTGTGCTGCATTCACGACTTGTTGAACGCGACTAATATTTGAAGCAAAGGTAGAAAGAATAACTTTGCGTTCGGCTTTCATGAAAGCTGCTTCCACATGTTCACCTACTATTTGTTCCGATGGGGTCAAACCAGGACGCTCTGCATTGGTACTCTCAGATAATAGAAGCAAGACCCCTTCTTTGCCGATTGCAGCCATTTTATGAATATCCGAATTCTCATTATTCGCAGGGGTTAAATCGAACTTGAAGTCCCCTGTATGTACAATATTACCCTCTGGTGTGTGAAAGACTATTCCCAAGCAATCAGGAATACTATGGATAACTTTGAAAAAACTTACCCTTATTTCTCCAATTGTCAAGTTTGAGTTTGAGTTGATTTCAATAAGTTCACTTTCTCTTAGGAGTTTATGTTCTTTTAATTTGATTTCAATTAATCCTAGTGTGAAGCGTGTGGCATAAACGGGTACATTCAATTTTTTTAAGAAGAACGGGATCCCCCCGATATGATCTTCATGTCCATGCGTGACAATTAAAGCCCTGACTTTATCTTTATTTTCTACTAAATAAGCTATATCAGGGATAATCAAATCAATTCCTAATAAACTTTCATCTGGAAACTTATTGCCACAGTCGATAATCACGATATTGTTTGAATATTCAATTGCATACATGTTTTTTCCGATTTCATTCAAGCCGCCTAAGGCGAAGATAGATAATGCATTCTCTATTGTACTCAAATTTATAACCTCCCATTTTAAATATAATCTTAGTATGCCCTTTAGGTTTCCCTTTATCAGTAGGTTGAATGCTCGAGATTCCTAGAAAAAAGGGAACTTTAGACTTGTTTTTACCTAAATATATTGACTACAACATTGATGTCTTCGTTTCACACATTGTTATCGAGGTCTTTCCTCCCATGGAGACAGCTGCTATTGAAATCACTCATGGTTTTCGATTCTTAATAAAGATGCAATTCTTTTTTAAGAAATGCACCCGATAATGGAAGATCGTTATGCAGAAGTCATGCGGCACTTACATTGTAGAATAGCCCTCTAAAACAGAAAAAGCTCTCCTCATACTAATTGCATAACTTAGGGTGAGAACAAATTCTTCTAAATCATATCTACGTGCATTGGAAAAAACCGTTGTCTTCACCTTTAACACTGAATCCACATCTCATCAGAACCTTAAGGAATACTTCAAATTATTAGCTTGATGGACATGGGACGACACCCTAATATGCTTGGATTAAAATCATTGCAAACAGCTAAAAAGGTGATTGCAAGAATAGAAGTTATGCATATAATCAAAAAAGGACAAACTCTCCAAGATGAAAAGTTTGTCCAAAACCATGATTTCTTTGGTTCAACAAATAAAATTCAGTTCCGCTAGGAATCTTTCGTTCTTTTTTCATATCTCACTATTTTTGCATCAGAACTAACAATAGTGAATTAGAATAATGACTTAATACTTGCTAGGACAGTAAGGATACCTATAATAATGACAAATACATTGCTCATTTTCCCTCTATATTTAGCTAGTACAGGCACTTTACGAATTGCATACATTGGTAATAAACATAAGATAGCAGCAACTAATGGTCCGCTAAGGGCATCAATGATTCCAAGAATACTTGGATTTGCATAAGCAACATACCAGCATGTTAATACGACAAAAGTGAGGATCATTGTCTTAACTGTTTTTTCTCCTATATCTTTCCCGCGTTTTTTACCGGACTTCATAATCATGTCACGCATTACTTCATATGCTCCTATATAATGGCCAAGGAACGACTTTGTTATAGCCACAAAAGCAATGATAGGAGCTGCAATCGTGATTACAGGCGAATTAAGCTCATTAGCAAGATATGAAAGGATTGATAAGTTCTGTTCTTTCGCCATTTTTAGATCCTCTGGAGTCAAACTTAGTGTGCTACTCCAAACAAAGAACATAACAACAGCGAATGTCATGATATAACAAACTTTTTGTATTTGAGCACATTTGGCATCAGTAGCTTCTATTCCATACGTAGCTCTCTGTTTCATAACAAATGACGAAATCATAGGAGAATGATTAAACGAGAATACGATGATTGGTAGTATCATCCATATCGTTCCCAAATATCCTGTTCCTGTTGAAGCAGTATTAACACTTGAAAAACTAAGCATTGACGTATTCCACTGTGGAATCAAAGATATTGAGATAAAAAGTAGAGAAGCTATGAAAGGATATACTAGCATGCTCATTATCTTTACAGTGATATCTTGACCAAAATTTAGTATAGCGATAAGACCGAGTACTAATACAAGCGATAAAATGGCCCTTGGAGGCTCCTGCATGTGCAATTGATGCACGATAAAACTACTTGCAGTATTTGTAAGTGCAACCGAATACATCAGCACAATCGTATAAATTGAGACGAAATATACTATGTTAAAAATGATACTTGCCTTATTTCCGAAATACTCTCTTATTGTACCTGTAATCCCCTCATCAGCAGAATTGGAAGCATATATCATTTTAGCAAGCGCCCTATGTGAGTAATACATAACAGGATATGCAAGTAGGGTAATTAACAGTAATGATAATAAACCACCTGAACCTGCATTAATAGGTAGAAAGAGTACTCCTGCTCCAATTGCTGTTCCAAAAAGGCTCAATGCCCAGGTAGTATCCTGTTTATGCCACTTTTTAGGGTCTGGATATTTCTCATTTTTTACTGCAGTATTTTCAGCTTGAAATTCTATTTTTTTTGCAGTATTCCCATTCATATAATAATTCCTCCTTGTGTCCTATTCTTACGTCTCTTTTTAAGGTTTAGGAATATAGATCGTTCTTGAAGAATGAATTGCTTACAAAGTGCGCCACATCGTGTGTCCTTCTTCTAAGTAGATTAAAATCGAAAAATTCGCTAGTCATCAACCTGATGGGTTTATTAGCGCTTACAAAACATTTTAATTACATAGTAGTACATTTTAGTGATAATGGATCTCAATATACAGACATCCTTAGGAGAACAATAGAAAATAGAATTGTTAACTATTTCACAATATTTCCGATAACTGTTTATTGATTTGATTGTTTCTCTCCAAAGATTTTATTTTTTATAGCAATCCCTGTAGGTGTGGTCGCAATTCCGCCTAAACCTGTCTCCCTTAATTCGCGAGGCATCTGTCTTCCAACTCTATACATCGCTTCAATAACTTCGTCAGCATTGATGATATTGTTTACGCCGGCTAATGCGATGTCCGCTGCCGCTAAAGCATTTGCCGTTCCAATGGCGTTTCTCTTTACACAAGGAATTTCTACCAAACCAGCGACCGGATCACAAACTAAACCGAGTAAATTTTGTAATGCGATTGAGAAAGCTTCAGAAGATTGCTGTGGCGTTCCACCGGCAGCTTCTACCGCCCCTGCAGCCGCCATCGCTGAGGCACTGCCTACTTCAGCTTGACATCCTCCGTATGCTCCTGAAATACAAGCATTATTTGCGACTATCGTTCCAAATAACGCTGAAGTGAATAGAAAATGGATCATATCTTCATGACTTAATTGCAACGTATCTTTAATACTAAATAGGACTCCCGGGATCGTCCCACTCGCACCTGCTGTTGGAGTCGCACAAATAGCCCCTAATGCAGCATTTACTTCATTAACACCGATAGCACTTTGAATCCCTAGCACCATCAAATCTCCAGAAAGAGTTTTCCTATTTTCTCGATAGTTTTTAATTTTAACAGCATCACCTCCGGTTAAACCGGTTGGAGAAAATACCCCGTCGCCCTCGATACTTTTATTTATGGCGTTTTCCATAGTCGCTAAATTTCTTTCCATTTTACTCCAAACTTCTTCATAAGACATTTTAGTTTGTTCAATTTCCTGTTCTATTGCTAATTCATAGATTGGCTTTTGTCTTTTATTAGCTGCATCCACAATTTCTTTTATGGTCATATACATATTTTTTCACTCCTTAATGTAACTAAAGAATAATGAGATTAGCTATATTGCTTAAATTTCCTAATTCCTTCTGAACATTACCAGGCAATAGCGAATCCAAAGCGAATGCATATAAATATTTTCCGTTTTCTTCTAAACTATGAAAGTTGTTAATTTCAACATCATATTGTTTAAAGATCCTGCGTAAGACAAATTCAAAGTCAGCTCTTTCGGAAATCGCAATAATAACTGGCAATGGCCCCTGCAGATCTAAGCTAAATCCGTCAATTTCAACATGTTTGACTTCAATTAATCCACCGCCGACCGAAATACCCATCGTTCTAATACTTCGGCTTTCATCCTCTAAATATACATCTGCCGTATTTGGATGACCAGCAGGACTATCACCCGCTTTTTCAATAAAGGTAATGTCAATTCCTTTAGATTCTGCTATTTTAATAGCATCTGGCACTTTGCTGTCATCGGCAGCAAATCCTAATATCCCAGCAATAATTGCAAAATCAGTTCCGTGTCCTTTATGGGTTTCAGCAAATGATTCATAATACCTTACCACGACTTTTTTTGGAAGACCTTGAAATAATTTGTTGGAAACTGTTCCAATAGCCAAAGCACCTGCAGTATGTGAACTTGAAGGACCTATCATTACCGGCCCAATCACATCAAAACAACTTTTGTATTTAACAACTTTTTTTTCTTTAATAGAAGCTACATTCATGTTCATATAAGCACTCCCATAATTTATTATTGTTTAGTGCAGTTGAATCTAAGATATTTGAATGACCAATTCAAAATAAGTTCCAGTTGATAACGCTTTCATATCTCGTGTTAATAAATTTCCCTTCTGATCACACACCTTTCTTAGAGTAATCGTATAAGTATGTCCAATTTTAGAAGGTTACTTGCACGGTCTTTAGAATTTTTGCACCAGAACTAGGTTTGATATTTTCTCGAGAGGTAATAGATTATCTCTCGACGCCCTCATTATAACTTGTATATTTATGAGTCTAATATTTTTTTATTTTTAGAAAGATTGAATAAACAGAATCTTGAATGGATAATAAATTACACTTGGCATGTAGCAATTGTGTCCATTGTTTGAAGCTGTATTAGTTAGTAGAAAAGCAAAAATAACACAGAGTTCCTTTCATTAACACATTGATTATATTGGAAAATCATTATAAAGATACTTATACTTTCCTTTGTTGAAACATCTTATTTTAGACGTGAAAGCTGTTGCAATAAATGATTAATGTAGATGGAAAGGAATAAATTAATGAAATATAAAATCTTATCCGGATATTTATAATACATTTTGCGTTTATATACATTTTCAGAAAAAAGGAACTTCTTTTCGGGGTAGAACCACATCGCTATCAAGCTAAGAATTTTGACTATCCCTAATAAAAACCTAATATCTTCATGAAGTTCTTGAAAATTTCAAATCTAACTGTACCTTTGAAATAAAGTCGTACTGTTTATAAAAAAGATGTACCGTTTTAAAGAAAGTTGCACCGCTATATTCTGAAGTTGGAGTAAGGACGCCTCCGGAATCTTATACCATCCCGCATCTTAGCTATGATCAACCTGCTGCCTATCAAGAACGTGAAATCGTCATTGGAAATTCTACCTATCCGTTACCAGCCACATTAACGGTTCCGAAAC
>NZ_MAOG01000045.1:0-6764 GCF_001884205.1 Bacillus sp. NH11B
TGAAAAGGTACCCGTAATTGTTCTTGTTCATGGTGCTGGCATCCATGATCGCGATAGTACATATATGGGAACAAAAATCTTACGAGACCTTGCGGTGGGCCTTTCATCCAACGGAATTGCAGTGTTGCGCTATGAAAAACGTACCTTAGAACACGCATTAAAGATGAGTGGAGAACCTGGTACGTTAGACCGTGATACTACAGATGATGCCATATATGCAGCAAAATCAGCAGCGCAGCAGGAAGGCATTGATCCAAATAATATTTTCATTCTCGGACATAGCCTAGGAGCTGGCACAATGCCGCGTATACTGAGCAAAGCGCCTTCCTCACTTGTCAGAGAAAGTATCTTACTCGCACCACCTGCACGCCCTTTGACTGACATTGCCATTGATCAGAATCAATACCTTGGGGCACCAAAGGAAGTAATCGATGAACTAAAAAGACAGTTCGCTTTTATCCAGGATCCTACTTTCAATCCTAACCATCCGCCAGCTGGCTACAATTTTCCGTCTCCTCATTTTATGTATGATGTTTCTAGGTGGCGTCCAGTTGAGGAGGCAAAATCACGAAAAGAGCCTTTACTGATTCTGCAAGGGGCACGCGATTATCAAGTGACAGTAAAAAATGAATATACAAAATGGCAGGAAGGACTTTCAAACCGCGGGAATGTTAAGTTCAAAGAATACCCGAAATTGAATCACTTCTTCACGGAGGGTGACGGGGAATTCAGTCTTCCAAGTGAGTACGAAATCCCTGCAAATGTTCCCGAGTACGTCATCCAGGACATTATTACATGGGTCAATGAGACAAAAAAATAAGAAAACATCAAAAGCCTTCATGCAATCATCATTGCGGGAAGGCTTTTTTGAAACTAGTGATTTCATCAATCCTGCTTTGATTTCATCCAACGAATCAGTAAACAAACATATACCAAAAACACCTCTCTTTCCTTGGTTATATTTATCTATCCATTCACTTTTCCATCCACCACCTTCTAAATTTTTTAAATATAGCATTTCTAAATATTGTTCTCCTGACCAAAAATTTATTACTTTAAACCCTTTAGTACCTTTTCCTTTTTTAGGGTTAAATGGAAGGTTCAATTTATTAAACTCTTTTTTTAAGTTATTTATTTTTTCAAAATCATTATCAATATGAATTACAAAATGGTCTAAACGTAACATTGTATCCCCCTTTTTATTTCAAGCACATTTCTTTACAATTTACATACTTATTTTGACATATAATTACAATTTCCTTTTTATTTGTGGAATAAAAGGTTTATTTAACAGAGCAACTAGCAGTTATTTTATATGTTAAATGATAGAAAAGAGATTAGAAAAGACCAAATCATACTAAAAAGGCTGTTTGACATATTTGTCAAACAGCTTATGTTCTTTTGTTTTTCTAAATTTAGGTCTTGATAATTTTTTTAAGAACTTTTTTATTTGTGATCATTGTCTTTTCTGATGTAAATTATAAAAGTAAGCCTATATCTTTAGCTTTTTGCACAGCTTCATCTCGATTTTTGACTCCTAGCTTCTCATAGAGATTGGAGGCGTAATTTCTTACTGTTCCGTTTGACAAGTAAAGCTTCGAGGCTATTGTTTTATAACGGCTGCCTTGTGATAATAGTTCCAAAATCTCTAGTTCTCGTTTCGTTAATCCATGCTCTTTTCCATCTGATTTTGATTCAAATGATCCTATTTCTTCATTTTCTTTCCACATTCTATGGAACAAGTCATGATTAATCATCGTGCCTCCTCGATAGACTAGACGAATTGATTCAGCTAGTTCACGCGAATCTATGGATTTCAATAAATATCCATCCGCACCATTTCGTATGATTTCCTTTGCCTTTTCTGTATCCTGAAATGTTGACAGAATGAGTACACGAATGTGCGGCCATTTTTCCTTAATCATTTTAGTCGCATGAATTCCATTCAGATTAGGCATCTCTAAATCCATTAATACTACATCTGGTTTTATTCTTTCACACAATTCCACAGCCCGTTCTCCATCTTCAGCCATTCCCACTACTTGTAAATCCTCCTGTACATCCAAAATTGTATGAAGACTATCTCGAATAAAAGAATGATCATCTACAATACACAAACGAATTTGTTCATTAGACAGTTGTACTTGTTTTGGTAATACACATGAAATTAACGTCCCTTCCCCTTTTTTGGAGTAAACAACGACTCTTCCTTGTGATTGACTCACACGCTCTTTCATTGCAGTTAATCCAAAGCCATCCGTCCACTCGTCTACCCCACAGCCATTATCCTGTACATCCAATCGTATCTGTTGTGGTTCAAAGTGAAGTGAAACAAGGATTTCTGTAGAATGCCCATGGCGAACAGCATTTGTTAATGATTCCTGCAAGCCTCGATATAGTGTCATTTTTGATTGCTTGGAGACCATATACTCTTCCCCTATTACTCGAGTACGTACAGTTACTTTTGCATGTTTCTTAAATTCCTCTGTCAATTGTTGTAATGTGACAGCTAAGGGAAGCGATTCTTGTGATAAATCCATTTGATGCAAATACAGTCTTACTTCTTCCATACTGTTACGGGCTAATTGTAATAATGAATCAAGCTGTTGCTCGCCTTCTTTAGACTTTAATTCCGTACGTAATGTTTCCATCCCCATTATAATTGAGGTATAGGAATGCCCCATCGTATCGTGTAAGTCTTTTGAGAGCCTATCACGTTCCTCAAGTAATGTTATTCGTTCGACTTGGGATATGTATTGTTCCAATACATGTTTCTGGTTCCGAATAGTCTCACTTTGACGGTAATTAATAACCAGTAAACGAAAAAAAGAACCCATAGCAAAGGCTAAACCAATTTGTAGTATGATTACCCATAAATCTGTTACTTTGGAAAATATCGCAATGAGCAACGGGAACAAAATAATTGTGATAGGACCCGACCAGCGGTAAGATTTATGAGCGCTATTTGCCGCAATCATAAAAGTTGGCATTAAAAAAGCAAGATACGCTGACGGAAATAATAAAGTTAAATAGAAACACACTCCGCCAAATAATATTATTTCAGTAAACAAATAATAGCGATAACTGAACATTAAACAAATCCAAGGTACTGAAAATGAAATGACTTCCCAAAGAATTATGATCCAAAGTGGTACTGTCAAATGATCTTGTTGTTGGATAGTCGTTGATATCAATGATAGCCAAATAATAAAACGTATACAAAGTAAGGCCCAATCATACCAGAACCATATTTTCAAAGTCTTAAACAAATTATCACTCCCTTATAGCTTTAAACATTGTACGTGTATAGATTCCAATTATTCGAACTAAACAGTTTCCAATACATATACGTATCCAGATGAGAATGCATCCAATAATCATGACAAAAAAAGCTTTCGCCCATGAATTCATAGCAATTCCCAATAAGTATATATTAAAATATCTAAAAAGTAAGGGTGTAACGATAAATACTAGCGGCGTTACATACAGTAAGATAGCACATATAAGACTCATTATTCCGATGAAAAATTTCTGCATGAGCCAAAAAATAGCCCTCCAGTTGCTACTATTAAGGATTGTATCTCTCGCTTTAATCCATTTATCTCCCTCCTCTTTTTTCCTTGATTCGAATAACTCTATCGATATATCCGTATAAACCTTCGTCTGAATGCGTTCATACTGAACAAACGTGTGAGTTGTTTGTAGCACCCAAACCAACAAGGGAATACCTAAAAAGATAATCGTCATTACTAGTGCAAATGTAATGCTGACCAGATAGAAACAAAAGTAAAAGAATCCGGATACAAAGGTAAATAACAAGAAATAGAAATCTTGCAAAGTTTTTTGAGCTGATGCTTTTGTCATTAAAATCTCTCCTCCTCATTCATTGCTAATGCGTTAAAAGCTACTTTTTGATTCTAAGTATTTTTCTGTCACATACGGTAGTGTCAAAATGTCATGGTTTCTATGACATAGCTATCAATACAGCCGTATCCCACTCAATTTTTGTTGTTCTTTATAAATATGACAGAAGTTCACTATCGACTATGACTCGCCGCTTGCTACACTCTGTTCATACGCTAACGAGCCGCTAACTCGTTGCGCTAACAAAAAAATTAAATTAAATAAAGGAGCGTACAAAAATGAAACAAGCAATTAACAAACTGGGGATTGTTGCAATTCTGCTCACTTCTACAAGTATGATGTCTGCGTGTTCCCAACAATCATTAGAAGCTGGAAAATCAAGATCATCGGCAGCCTCGACCGATATCAAAATGACGAAAGCACCCAATAATAAAAAAGAAGTAGAATCTTTTGCTGATCCGTTATTTGAAGAAAAAATGAAGGAGTACAATGTGAACGGTTCTAGTTTTGTCGTCGTTCATGATGGAAAGGTCGTTGTCAATAAAGGGTATGGCTATGCTGATAAAGAAAAGAAAATTCCCGTTACTAAGGACACGGTCTTTCAAATCGCTTCAGTCTCAAAAACTTTTACTGCCTTAGCTGTGATGCAGCAAGTTGATAAAGGAAAGCTTAAACTAGATCAAGATGTACAACAATATCTCAGTGGATTGAAAATACCTAATAAAACAGGAAAACCCCTTACCTTGTTTGATATGCTCACTTATACCAGCGGAGTAGATTTACCTGATATCACTACGATAACCGGACCTGAATACGTTAATCACAGTATACCGATGAAGGAATTTTTCTCTAAACATATGCCAACGGTGGTACGGCCGCCAGGAGAATCTTATACGTATGACAACGTTGCATTTGCACTCGCAGGATTTGCTGTGGAAAATGTTACAAATACACCTTTTTCGCAATATATGGAAAATAATATTTTCAAACCATTAGGTATGAAATCTACAAGTTTGGGCTTTACGCCTAATCTTCTCAAGAGAATGGCTACACATTATGGGCCCACTGGCGATCCAATTCCAACAAGTGGAAACAGTCTAATGGATGCACCACAAGGAGGTATTATATCTACCGGAGAAGACATGTCAAAATACATGATTATGCAGCTACAGAACGGAAAGTTTAACGGCAAAGAAGTTGTAAGTAAAAAAAGCATGGATATGATGCATGCCTATCAAGTTTTTGATGATAAGACAATTCCTGTTGCGACAATTGGATTTGAAACGCCTTTCAATGAATTTGCTAACGGTCAACATGTTGTAATAAAAGGGGGAAGCATGCCTGGACATCAATCACTGATGATTTTAGTGCCTGAACAAAAAACCGCATTCTTCATGTCTTACAATAATGATTCAACGATGAGTATAGACATATATGAAGCTCTCATGGATCACTATTTTCCTGCTAAGAAGGAGGAAAAGACTAGTTATCTCCCTTTAGAGGAGAAAGAAGCCCAAAAATACTTGGGTTTATACCAAAACACACGTTTAGCTGCAGTTCGCACCCAATTTACCTATGAAAATGGGAATTTGGTCATGGAAGGGGGAATAACCGGAAAACAAGTTCTAAAAATGATTCATCCGTTGTTATTTGAGGATTCGGAAGGCAAAAAGGTTGCTTTCAAAAAAAATGCAGCTGGAGAAATCGCATATTTTCACTACAATTCTCCTAAAAGCCTTGATTTTATGGCTGATGCACAGAAAATTAACAACAAACCGTCCTTTGCTGATGTTCCACAAAAGAGTAACTATAGAAGTCACATTGATAATCTTCATGCCCTAAATATTATGGGTGCTAAAACAGGTAATCTATTCAATCCGATGGACATCATGACACAAGGAGAGTTTGCAGATACGTTGTTACTTGCTTATGGATGGAATGGTTTTCCAGACGACTCCAAGGAGGCAAGGGAAAAAATTATGAAAGGAATTCCAGGTTATGACCGTACTACTCCGATTACCCGACAGGTCGCAGCGACCTTAATTCAAAATCTGAAGCAGATTCAACCTGACCAAGCTAAGAAAGTTAAATTGCTTGATGCTGCGGATGACTGGGCAGTCCAATCTATTCAGGCACTTGCATCCCAAGGAATCATAGACCCTGATACTTCGATCAACGCTGATGGATCATTTATTTTCCGTCCGAAGGATCTGTTACTGCGCCAAGAAGCAAGCGCCTTGCTCGATCTAGCCTTTGGTTATTATGCCCTACCTATTATTCTGAAGTAGGCATTTATACAAACATGAATTATGGCAAACATTTAGGATAGGTGTTCCATCTGCAGCAAGCTAAAGCAAAAAATAAATTTCGATAATTTAAAACCATTATGGGACAAAAACTCATAAAAAAATCAGTAAAATAAATAACCGGTTTCTTAAAATGATGGAGTTCAGCCAAGATATATGTAAAAACGAGTCACAGACATACTTTTTTCAAAATCGAACAATATTAAAAAAAGCATTAAAGAAACAAGAATTGTGAAATGCAACCTAAAAAAGTCGGTTCCTTAGCGTTCAGGAATCGACTTTTTAGGTTGCAATTTGCTTTCCATACGAAATGCGCATTTTGTTGGTGCTGTACTCCCAAAACTCCGCGTAATATCCTGATTCTGTCCCAAAAAAGTCAATAAAATTCACTGGCCATTTTTAACAAACGACGAACCGAGAGATTGGTGTCAATCTTCGATTGCCTGGTAGACCATGGTCCAGAAATCGTGGATAAGCTGTGCCGAATTTGGGGCTGACAGCCCGACCTGGGTAAGCAGGATTCCTGTGAGCTGGTTGTCCGGGTCGGCGTAGGTCGTGGTGCCGCTTCCGCCATCCCAACCGAACTGGCCGATT
>NZ_MAOG01000046.1:0-287 GCF_001884205.1 Bacillus sp. NH11B
AAATACAGAAGAAATGTGTTCGATGATGATATATCAGACTATGCAAAAGACATGTTTGTCAGGTTATCCGAGAATTACAACATAACACTGATAGAGTGGAATCATGATGTAGACCATGTTCATATTTTGTTCAAGGCACATCCGAATACAGAAATGACAAAATTTATTAATGCTTATAAAAGTGCAAGTTCTCGACTAATCAAGAGAGACTTTCCACAAGTGAAAAAGAAACTTTGGAAAGAGATGTTTTGGTCAAGAAGTTTTTGCTTACTAACTACTGGTGGTTC
>NZ_MAOG01000047.1:0-2825 GCF_001884205.1 Bacillus sp. NH11B
CCTATACCACCTTTCAAATAATAAAAGCAGCAGAATAGGGAAATATCCAATTATAGAAATAGGGATATTCCTATAATTGGATAGGGTTTATAATAGTGATGTGCAGTACATACAATAGAATCAGTAATTTTTCAGAGACGCCCCCCTATACCACCTTTCAAATAATAAAAGCAGCAGAATAGGGAAATATCCAATTATAGAAATAGAGATATATCTATATTTCTAGAGAGATTATAATAGTGACGTGCAGTACATGCAATGGAATCAGTAATTTTTCAGAGACCCCCCTATACCACCCTTTCAAATAATAAAAGTGGAATAATAGGGAAATATCCAATTATAGAAATAGGGATATATCTATAATTCGTAAGGGATTATAATAGTGATATGTGTTACATACAATAGAATCAGTAATTTTTTAAAGGCTCCCCTTATTGTTGGTTTGTAATAAAGTCACGACCTTTAAAAAAAAGATGTGATGTTTATAATAAAGTCGCGAAGTTTTGAAAAAAGTTTTATTGCGGATTTATAAAATAGTTTTTGCTAAATATGGTGTGAATTGGAATTCTATGCCATCTTTTCTGTTTGATCTTGTATAATGAATATAATGATATTTATATATTTTATATTAAACAATCAAATAGGAGGAATAAATGACATGTTAGATAAATTAAAAAATCATTTTAAAGATGCAAATTTAGTGTGTTCACAATGTGGTAAAACAATCGAACATGGTGAACAATTTGCAGTTTCTTTAGTATTACCTGAAGAAAAAAATATGCCTGTTGGACAATTAGATAAAGTATTAGCTAAGAGAGCAAACGAAATTTTATGTAGTAAATGTAGATAATACTGAAACAGGAGCGAATCTTCACTATTCGCTTGTTAAAATGATCAAATTTTTTTATAAAAACACAATATATATGCACAAATATAGAAGCTATTCTAATCAATCTTTTTTCAAAATAGCTTCTATTTTTTACTGTAAAGTTGTATACAGATAATAAAGTTGTTTAATTTTTAATAAAGTTATTTGAAAAATAATAAAGGCATTTAAAAATGTTAGTCATACTATTCATCAAACGAGCCATTTAATGGAGGAACTCCTTTAAAGAAACTTGAACCTCAATAGTGTCATTCTACGCTCTCAAGAGATTCTTTAAGGAATTGAAATTCAAACTTGGTAGCTTCTAATATATTTTTAATATATTTTTCCTGATTTTCAACTCCCGTTACTAGATCTAGTTTATTAAAAAAGATTATCCAGTTTAAATTCTTCTTTGTTTCGAATCTGTATTTTCCTTCTATATCTTTGTTAGGGTAAATTTCGAAATAAACTCTCTCAGCCTTATTTAGGTTCCAATAAAAATGTTTGTAAATATAAGGAAGTCGAGCATCAAGCATACTCTTGTTTTTTTGTTTGGATAATGTTCTATTTAGAGACACTAAATAGTCATTGATATTTTTAACAATTGCTTTTTCATCTTTTTCGCTACTTAGAATCCCAAATTCAATTTTCGTCATTTAGTAGTCCCCTTATTAATAAGTTATTTTCACTAATATTAACATTTTTATGAAAATAACTTAAACCAAAAGAAGTTGCTATAAAAGTACAAACATTACTTAAGCATAGGGAGCGATTGTTCAATAAAATTTAGATTTTCAAACGACTTTATTGTTATATTTTTTAGGATAGTGAAGTATCCTAAATTAAAAATTAAACAACTTTATTTTTAACCCCGTCCTAAATTAGAACGGGGTATGCTTGTTTGAGCTTTTAAAATTAAATAACTTTATTTTCATTTCACAAAAGTGAGGGGTTGGACGAACTTTTTAATCAAACTTTAATTCAAAGATACACTTATACGATTATTTCTAATAATAAAAGTAGATATATAGGGAAATATCCAATTATAGAAATAGGGATATTTCTATATTATAAAGAGGGTTATAGCGATGATATCAGGACTACTTCATTTTGCTACCCCCATTCCTAAAGGGGAAAGATGACTTATGTCAGTGAAATTCGTGCTACCAAAAACAGGTCTATTTCTAGATGTCCAAAAAACAAAATAAGATTGTGATACCGTACGAATTTCGTATTAAGCGTAGGAACTACGAGATGAGCCTACTAGGATAACCGAAGGATACTTTGGTGTTCGTAGGAATCCCCCACTTCAGACAACCCATAATGGTGTTAAGTGGAGGGTAGTTCAATTCAACAGAATTTAGTTCACATAAATATAAAAAGACCTTAGGATTATACCTAAGGGTCTTCTTTACTAGTTAGAAATCAAGTTCTTCGTTATCTTCTTCAGAAATCCCACCAAGTACTACCCTAGCGTTAATAATTTTACCTTCTTGCAATATGGACGCCTTGGTTTTTAAATCTTCTTGTCTTTGGGCGGGAACAACGACATTAGTAAGTAAAAGATCCAATTTATTTTCAACTGTATCTAATAGATTTAATCTCTGTTCTACATTATCTAATTTCTGTAGTAATTGCTCATAACGTTTTTCATTTTGTACCAGTTCAACAACAAAGGCTGTTAATTGTCTACCATTAGCTTTTTCATTAAGGATCCTATATACATCTTCAGGCATATTATCAGCATGTAATGCCATTTTTCTATTTTTAGCCATTATCAGCACGTCCTTTTATTTTAACGAATTCCCCGAAAGAATTCTCCTTCCTCAAGCGTGTGAAGGGCGTAGCCCAACGGTAGGTGGGAGATGAATATCGGTTTGGCATCGCCAAAAACTTTTGATAAACTAGCTATATGAAGTTCTTTGATAACTTGATATATGAGGTTGCAGGAAGAAAA
>NZ_MAOG01000048.1:0-725 GCF_001884205.1 Bacillus sp. NH11B
TTGAATAGACTTAAAGTCTTGTAAACGAAAATATCCTAAGTCACGAATATACAGTTCATTCTTTTGTGCCATACCTGTTCGCGTCGCACCATACGCCTGATCACTTCGTTTTCCTGGTTCAATTTTCACATCAGAAAATTCTCCACTCAACAAGTCATACTCTAGTTGAATTTTCACACCAGCTTTATGACTACATCCTCCAGCACCAGGATAAGTAGATACAAATCGATCCGGCACTTGAAATGTTGTAGAATCAAGGATAAGAATACGTTCAAAGTAAGTAGAAAGAGCATGAGAAATCTTAGATAATCCCCCAATTTTAGCTTGTAGAAGTGAAGTAAATACAGTTCGAAAGAAGGCTACAGAAGCCGAGTTAAATCGCCGATTAAGTCCCTCAGGACTTAATAAAATTCCTGTTGAAGTTTCTAATTGACTACAAAGTTGAGTAAGAGAGGTAGTAGCGATTTGTTGATTTAACCATACACACAAAGATAAAAAATGGTGCCCATGGCACTTACGCTTTCGTTTCATTCCGCCTGCTTCTAGGGCTAATTGATTAAGTGTAGCGGGAGACATATAGCGATATAACTCTTCGGCAAATAAAGACAACTCTTGACTTTGATGCATATTCATAAAAAGCACGTCACCCTTTCTCATTAACATAAGAGAATAGTAACGTGCTTTCACCTTCAAGAATAGTCTAAATCCTTAAGTTGATGGATGTG
>NZ_MAOG01000049.1:0-624 GCF_001884205.1 Bacillus sp. NH11B
AGTCCAGTTTCCTTCTTTATCAGCTTTCACTTCTTCTGTTTTGAACTCTTTACCATTTTGAAGCAATTGAACCGTAATACTTTCTGGGCGTTTACCAAACTTGTTGTTGTAATCTTCCCAGATTTTCTTACCACTTACTTCTGTTGTTTCCGTATTCTTGTAAGTGTTCGTGATTGTTGTTCCTTCTACTTTTGTTTCGTAGTCTTTCACTTTCACTTCATTTACTGTGTACTTGAACTCATTTCCTTGTCCATCGTACTTTGGTAGATCTTTAAAACTGAAGTTCCAGTTGCCTTCTTTATCAGCTTTCACTTCTTCTGTTTTAAACTCTTTACCATTTTGAAGCAATTGAACTGTGATGCTTTCTGGACGTGTGTTGAACTTGTTGTTGTAGTCTTCCCAGACTTTCTTACCACTTACTTCTGTTGTTTCCGTATTCTTGTAAGTGTTCGTGATTGTTGTTCCTTCTACTTTTGTTTCGTAGTCTTTCACTTTTACTTCATTTACTGTGTACTTGAACTCATTTCCTTGTCCATCGTACTTTGGTAGATTTTTAAAACTGAAGTTCCAGTTGCCTTCTTTATCAGCTTTCACTTCTTCTGTTTTAAACTCTTTACCATTTTG
>NZ_MAOG01000050.1:0-445 GCF_001884205.1 Bacillus sp. NH11B
CGTAATACTGTCTGGACGTTTACCGAACTTATTGTTGTTATCATTCCACATCTTCGTTCCTGAAACAGATGTAGTTTTCACCTTATTTGGAATATCCAGTTCGACTCCATTTTCATCATTTGATTTTATTTCAAACTCTACTTTTTTCTGAGGATCGAAATCAATATAGTCTGGAGCTGAAACCTCTTGTACATAATATTTACCTGGTGATAATTGAGGAGTTTCAACTATCCCTTTTTCATTTGTTTTATATTCGCCCCCAACTTGTTCACCAGACTCTTTATACAACTTAAACGAAACATTTGGGATTACTTTTTCTTTATTTCCTTCAATATGTTTAACAATTTTCAGCTTTCCTTTTGGAACCTTGTTGCCAGTAGCACCACCACCAGCTGTCATATTTTCGACTGGATGAGTACCCGACTCAGTAACTGGTTCTTTGTTT
>NZ_MAOG01000051.1:0-407 GCF_001884205.1 Bacillus sp. NH11B
TGTCATTCCACATCTTCGTTCCTGAAACAGATATAGTTTTCACTTTATTTGGAATATCCAGTTCGACTCCATTTTCATCATCTGATTTTATTTCAAACTCTACTTTTTTCTGCGGATCGAAATCAATATAGTCTGGAGCTGAAACCTCTTGCACATAATATTTGCCTGGTGATAATTGAGGAGTTTCAACTATCCCTTTTTCATTTGTTTTATATTCGCCCCCAACTTGTTCACCAGACTCTTTATACAACTTAAACGAAACATTCGGGATTACTTTTTCTTTATTTCCTTCAATATGCTTAACAATTTTCAGCTTTCCTTTTGGAACCTTGTTACCAGTAGCACCACCACCAGCTGTCATATTTTCGACTGGATGAGTACCCGACTCAGTAACTGGTTCTTTGTTT
>NZ_MAOG01000052.1:0-44606 GCF_001884205.1 Bacillus sp. NH11B
TACTTGGACCGGTAATTGTTACAGACTGCTTATCTACAGTTGTACCGAAATTAGTTTCAATCTCTTTCTTTTGATCCGTTCCTACATTAGTAGCTTCCACGAAAAAGTTTAAATACCCTTGAATATCTTCATATGTATCCACTTTATCATTAAATGTACATACCACAGTACCTGCTGTAACTTTACAAGTGCCATAGTCATTTAATGGAAACTCTCTATCTAATCCTTTTAATTCTGGAGGCAGTGTTAATGTTAGTGTGTCTCCAGGCTTCAGCCTAAGTCCATCTTTTTCACTGAAGTTTACAGTTACTTTAGTCCGTTCTGTGGTACTTAGATTTGTTTTACCAATCTGAAAACTATCCACAAGTCCTGCTGTATTTACTTCTTGCGCCTTAGCGATTGTTGGTATTAAACTTTGGGCCATAACAACCATAAAAATTAAAAAAGTTGAAAGCCATTTTTTAAAATTAATATTCATGTTTCCTCCTATTATCATTATGAAATTTTTACTCCTCGTTACAACATTCGAATAAACCTATACCCACCTCCTTAAATCTATTGCAACAATTTTTTTATATAAGCTTCTTTTTAAAAATAGAAATATTAAAAAAAGTTTTTCCTTATCCTGTAATTAATAACATTATAGATTATTAATTAAATATATTAAGTTAGTTAATCCTATATGATTATATAGACAACTTATCCCCTAAAGGCGATAACACCTCTCTAATTAATTAGAGAGGTGTTATTAGCGCATTTCTAACTATTCAAATATAAAACCAATGATATAAGCTAGTTATAGTAGCAAGGGTCCTAATATTATTTATCCCTAAATTTCACATGAAGTTTTTCCAACTTCATCATTTTGATTCAACCATTTATTATACGCTATTATAATATTATTCATTTGTAGCAGTTATCAAACCGAACCGTTCGGTCTGTTTAAATTTTAAAATTCTTTAGTTTTACTTCGCTTATAGAATTGGTTCTTGTATCTCCTTTAGCTGTTTTCTCTAATGATTAACAGTTACAATCAAGTCTTTTTCAATTCTATCATTTTGATTATATCATTTATTACACACTATCACAACATCATTTCAACATCATTCCAACATCATTTCAACATCATTCCAACATTATTCATTAAAATATATTTGTACATTTTAACACAATCTCTAATTCACCATAATAATTCTCAATATATATTATTCACTGACTTGTAGAATAGTAATGCTTTTCATAATTTTTTTATATAGCCCTTTATGTTCCAAAAACCACAAAGATCAAAAGCACTTTATTATTTAACAATTTTAATTATACTTTTTTCGCTTGGAGACCATTATTAATAATGCAATTAAAATTAAGATTCCTCAAAAGTAATTTTATCCTTAAAACTACTTTTTGGGTTATTTTGCGCGTTGCTAGTACAACAATTGTACTATTGTCTATATTTATAACTGGCGTAACAATAGTTATTCTACTAAACTCAGATTAAACGTAATCCAGCGACAATTCTTTCGTTTGGATTCCATAATAAATGTTCACCTCTCCGGAAATTTGGCAAACCTCTATCATCTACAATTGATTACAATATCATAATAAAATGGAATTTTCTACTTTTTGTATATTCTATCGATATAAATTCACCTAAATAAATTCTCTTTTTCATGAGTAAACATATATAGAAATCAACTAATATATCATAAAATCATTATTCTAAAAAACAAAAAAATATAAAATCAGGTTTTATATCCAATGAAATTTCACATATAAAAAATTCTTTTTTATATTAATAAACCTTTTAATATATACAGTAGGCATTCCGTTTCCTACTCATTCCCTTAAGACATTTGAATTAACTACGGCTACCAATAGATACTCAGCATATAAAAGGTTATACATACGTTAAAAAAATTTCTTTCCACTATAATTACTTATGAAGGCTTAAATAATTTAAATTATAATGATCACAATTACACAAACAGACCGAATAATCCGGGTATAATCATATATTCCCCTTTGTTTCTAAGTACTTTTTTATTAAATTATAAAATAACATGATTGGCATAAATATACACACCATATTATATATGAGTATCCAATGCAGAAACAAATATATTTACAGACTTATCACTTGCTTTAAATAAATATGTATATAATAATATATAAGTAACATTTAATTCTTGTAGTGTGAGAGAAACAAAAAACTTATGACTTACTTTACATTTATCATTTTAGAGTAAACTTATATAACAACAAATAATGTAAAAAATCTATTTTTAAGAGTATAGAAAAAATCCAGAATAAAAAAGATTAATAATTCATTTTTTTAAATTTGAGAGGAACATTGATTATGGCTAAGGTAGATAAGATAAAAGAAAAAATAATTGAAAAATCTTTATATCTATTTAATACGCAAGGGATTTCCCGTACATCAATTCAAGATATAATGGATGCTACTTCTCTGCCTAAAGGTGCTATTTATCGCCGATTTAAAGGTAAAGAAGAAATTGCATTGGCTGCATTTCATAAAGGTGGAGAAATCATATGGAGACATTTTTATAAAGCTATAGAAAATAAAGAGAAAGTCATTGATAAAATCATTGCCATTTTCCTTGTATACCAAGATGCAGCCAACAACCCTCCAATACCTGGTGGGTGTCCTTTACTTAATGTTGCAATTGAAAGTACAGATGTCTTTCCTGAGTTACATAAGGCAGCAGCAAAGGGATATGATAATACAGTAATACTAATGGAGTCTCTTATTAGAGATGGAATAGAAAAAAGGGAATTTACTGATGATATAGATGTTTTATCACTTGCTTCTTTTCTTTCTTCTTCTATGCAGGGAGCTATTATGGCTAGTCGAGTATCAAAAAATAATATACACCATCATTATTTTCTAGAACAAATAAGACAACTTCTTAATTCATATTCAACGTAAAAAGAGACACAACATATATATTTTAAAAAATATATTTAAAAATAAACCAGCTACAAGCATAGCTTTCTTGCAGCTGGTTTATTTTATGTTTATTTCATACTTTACTGATCCTCTAATTTATTCAATTATACGTTTCGTTCAGCACCTTTATATCCAATTCACCTTTGATTCTGACTATTTTATTAGCAGGTAAAGTTCAAAAAGTTAATTTAACCGAACAATATTTTAAAGCTACATAACTAGGGTTCTGGTGCAAAAACTTAAGGACAATTGTAATGAATCTTTGGCTCTAGAACCTGCTTGAACATTTGTTGAATCAATCTATCTCTCATTGTAGGTATTCCTAATGGGCGTTTCTTTCCATTTGGTTTAGGTATTTCTACCCTACGTACCGTGTTTGGCTTGTAGTCTACAAGAGCATTTCTTATAGCTTCTGTATCTTTTCCAGAACTTGGACATGGATGTCCTCCTCTCGCTACAACTCTCGGTACATTAAATATTCCACATATTATACCTGTTGGAAATCAACCGCAATCTAGTTTCCAACATTATACTCTTGTTGTGTGTATACCTGCTGGTGTGACTACAGCATGTGTTGCTTTCCAAAATATTGCTACAGGTGGAGAAGGCGCAACAGCTTTTGTTGACAATGTTGTATTTCAGCCTACTGGTGGACCTTGTACTTCATGTTCACAAAATTTTTAATGTATTGATGTACTTGAAGCTTTTCATTTTGCTGGCGAATCCCATAATTACTAAGGAGAGCCTTTGGGCTCTCTTTTCATATTAGGAAGAACGAAAAAATTTTTTTCAGGGTAAAAATCAAGATTACAGCCAAATTTTTGCTAATTGAGAAACTCCTTCTATTATCTTTTTTTCACATAAATTACCCAATCCCAGTTGAATATGGGGATATCGTGGTATGTAGTTCGAGAAATATGTTGAACAAGGATAAACTACAATTCCGTGTTCATATGCCCTTTCAATTAGCATTTTTTCACTCATTTCTGTTTTCACTTCAATAATAACGAAAATTCCGGAGTTACCACCTTTTATTTCAACATGATTCTTAAAATTTTTTAATAATTCCCTATTCAATAGATTCATTTTACGTTTATACAAAGCTTTCATCTTCCTTAAGTGTGAGTACCAATATCCTTCATTCATAAAGGTCGCCAGTGTTCGCTGATGAATAGATGAGGATGTTTGCTCCAGCAAAGGGAGTATCTTTTTATATTCACTTGTTAGCCTCCTAGGCAAAACCATATAACTGACACGGATAGAGGGTAGCAGTGCTTTTGAAAAAGTTCCTAAATAAACCACCCTATCATTAGAATCTAAACTTTGAAGCGATGGTATAGGTTGATGGATGTATCGAAATTCACTATCATAATCATCCTCAATAATATATCCGTCCACCCTTTTTGCCCATTGAATTAACTTTAATCTTTCATTGACGGGGATAGTCACTCCATATGGAAAGTGGTGAGTAGGAGTGACATATAAAAGTCTGGAAGGCGATTTTAAAAGGAGATCGACTTGGATGCCTTGTTCTTTTACCGGGATTGGATCAATGATAAATGATTGAAGAACAAAAAGTTCCCTTGCCACATTATATCCAGGGTCTTCTACTGCCAGATAATGATAGTCTTGCTTTAGCAACAGCGACAAAAGTAATAACAAGTGCTGTGTGCTACTGCCAATAATAATTTGTTCTGCAGAAGTATTAACTCCTCTTGATTGAAACAAGTAATCTGTTAGTACCTTCCTTAATTCAATGTCGCCTTGTTTTTCTCCGTATGAAAACATGCTAGAGTCTTTAATGACTTTGTTTGTAAGCATTCTCCATTTTTTCAAAGGGAAGTTTTCTTGATCCACTGTCCCAATCTTAAAGTCAATAGTTTTCGTGGCAGTGCGATTTGTTTCATGATGCTGTTCTCTAATGGGTTCATAATTAAGTGTCTCATCCGATATAGTAGCCTCTACAAAAAATCCCTTTTTGTTCTCACTTCGAATATATCCTTCCGATTGCAGTTGTTCATAGGCTACTTGTGTTGTGTTTCTGCTGACCTCTAATTGGATAGCAAGTTGTCTAATCGATGGCAATTTTGTACCCTTTTCTAATTTACCAGATAAAATCTGAGTACGTATGTATTGATAAACTTGTTGGTACATAGGAGTGTTACTTTCTCGATTGATATTAAATATTAGTTCATTCATCATTGTAATACCTCATCTGTCATTTGTGTTTATTGTAAACTGTACCTTTTAGAAATGACAGTATAAATGCATAATGAATTTAGAAAAACATTGATTTGGGAGAAAACTTATGACAATATTTATGTACATATTTTGTTTAATTGTATGGGGACTCAACTTTATTGCAGTAAAAATCCAAGGAACTCCTGTCAGCTTAGAATTATCCTTAACTTATCGTCTAGTTATGACAGCCTTTTTATTTTTGATTCTTGTTTGGTTCCTTCGACCAAGAGGGATGCCAACAAGGAAAGATATCCCATTTGTAATAGTTTTTGGTGTGTGTAACTTTGCATTAAGCTATTTATGCCTTTATTACGCCACAATTTTGAGTTCTGCCGCAATCGTAACATTGGTTTTTTCATTAAAAGTGATTTTGACCCCGATTACCCTTCGGATTTTTTTAAAAGAAGAGTTACATTCACGCGTTTTGGTTGGGGGGATTTTTGGTGTATTAGGCGTATGTATTCTCATCTATCCGAATTTGAACAACTTTCAAGGGTCCAATGACATAAAAGGAATTATGTTTGCGTTCTTAGGTACGCTTGTTACAGCAATAGGTGATGCCTGCTCGGCACGAAATGCAAGTCACAAGGTGAATCCTATCTATGCAAATGCCATTGGATTTACAGTGGGCAGTATATTGATGGGAGTAATTGTATTATTTCAAGGACAAGAATTTATATTTCCAACATCGTTTTCATATTTATTTGTGTTGCTATATTTAACTTTGGTTGCTTCATTTGTAGCATGGTTATTCTATTTAAAGCTTGTAGAAAAAATTGGAGGAGCTCGAAGTGGCTATATGGTTGCACTTTTCCCGGTAATTGGAGGAATAGCTTCCGTTTTAATCGGTGAGTCCGACCCATCATTGTATTTGTTTGCTGGTTGTTTTTCTAGTTGTATTGGCGCTGCTATCGCATTGGGGTTTAGAACTCGGAAGCAAGTTGCGAAGTTTGCTCTAAAAAGAGTTAATTAAGAAGGAATAAGTGTTGTGAACTTGAAAATAGAGCTCATTTATTTGGTATGCAAATCTTTAAAGAAAATACACTGAATCTTTAGAAAAAGAAAAAATCTCACCTGAAATTAAACTTATATAACCTTAGCTTGATGGGCATGCGGTAGCACCAACAAAACGCGGATTTCGTACGTTATCAAGACCTAAATAAAAAAAAGATTAATAAATTAAAGGGCATAACATATTAGTCATATATAATATGTTACGCCCTTTGTTATTCGACAAACTCACCCGATAGTATCATAAAATACTAAGTCTATTACTACAAGTCGGAGGGTAACATTCCATATACAATACTATCTGTCCATTCATTTTTATTCCAAAAATCTTGTATGAAATGGGCTTCCTTTCTCATGCCTATTCGTTCACACAATTTTTGTGAAGCTGTATTACGTGCATCAAGATTAGCTTGTATACGATGTACATTTAATTCATTAAATAATTTAAATACCAAACTACTTACTGCTTCTGTTGCCAAACCTCTCCCAGCTACTTCATTTGAAAAACTATAACCAATCTCAACAGTGTCTTTCATATCTGTGTACCATACGGATAAATCACCAACTACTTTAGTCTTGTATATAACTGCCAAACTTAATAGTGATTCTTTAGTGAGTACATTGTTTGCTAGCTTCTTATTAAATCTTTTCTGCATATCTTCATGAGTCCACTTATTATGTAATAGGAACTTACATGTATCATCATTATTATAAATAGCAAATACATCCTGTAAATCAGTACTCTTAAAAGGTCTAATTATTAATCTTTCGGTTGTGATTTCCAAGTTAGCTCTCCTCCCTTACATTCATACTACAAAACATTTTTTTATAGTATTTAAACCTCCTTCTTAGATTTTATCTTGATTACATTTTTCATCATAGAAAATTAAAATCCTTCTTTTACTAAACTGCATCGTTAGCTGCATAAGAAAAAGAGCTACAATCGCAGCTCTTAAATTATTATTGCATCAGTTAGTTGAATAACAAATAATATTATCTAATATAGTTTCTCCACTATCTTTTTTATATAAATTATAGCTAACAGGTAGACGGCCAATTATATACTTATTATCAGAAAATCCGACAATATCATCCCTCCCTAATCCTATCGAAACACTCCAGACAAAAATAATCTGAAATATAAAATAAACAACAATACCACATAAGAAAAAAATAGGGTTGATTTAAAAAATAACTTTAAAGGTATCCTGCCCAAAAACATTCCCTCCCATTTCACCTCGGGATAGCAAGAACAAAACATGAATTTTGTACGCTAAGGAACCGAATTTTTTAGATTGTTGAAATCAATCCCCCGTCAGTGCCATAAGAAAAAGAGTTACCGCAGTAACCCTATTGCTTATAATACACGTCATTGGGAGAAGCTATGGATGAATAAAGTCAATCTATGAAATTTCCCACAATCTTTTTACCTCCACCAATTCCTGTCCATTGAATTCCATTCTATATATATCTGGTTTTGATGTCTGTAGTAAAAAATTCAAATCATACTTACTGTCATAATACCCCATCATCAAAGTCATAACAGCTCCATGAGTGCCTAATACTACTTTCTGTCCTCGATAGGTGTTTAATAATTCTTTTAAGACTTTTATAGCACGTTTCTGACAGTCGACATTAGACTCTCCTCCCATTAAAGCAAAGTCGGGGTCTAAGAATGACTTTTTTATCAAAGGGAATAATTCTTTATCCGACATTCGTTCCTCTTCAGCAATAAAGATTCTCTCTTTTAAGTCCTCAAATACTAAAACTTCTTGTCCTATTTGCTTCGCTAACTGCTGAACAGTTAGAATTGAACGATTGTATGGACTTGAGATAACTACGTCGATTCCCTCATCTTGTAATGCATCTGTTATTCGTTGAACATCTAATTTTCCTTTTTCAGTTAATCCTCTCGTTTGTTCTTTACCAGATTTTGGTGATTCCCCGTGTCTCACCATATATATGAAAGTTTTCATAATTAC
Organism: Bacillus sp. NH11B; assembly: GCF_001884205.1. Classification (NCBI taxonomy): domain Bacteria; kingdom Bacillati; phylum Bacillota; class Bacilli; order Caryophanales; family Bacillaceae; genus Bacillus; species Bacillus sp. NH11B. The sequence goes on from NZ_MAOG01000052.1 coordinate 8,200, forward strand.
CTCCAACTTTTTAAGTTTCTTTATTCCATATATAGCTTATATTAATTTTAATAAACTTTCCCGATGACCATAACTAATACTCACTATAAAGCCTTCTACATGCGATATCTTAAATACGTTTCTTTACAATTCCGTGAACGAAAATGTATTATGTAATAAAATAATAGAACACGTAAAAAAGAGTGCTAAAACAGACGCGTTCTGTTCTAGTTCTTTTTTCATTTTTTAATTAATAATTCGTTTGCATATTCACGAGCCCAGCGATCGGCATCTAATACTGTTTCTAAATCTGGATTTGCAATGCTATGATGAGCTTCAAGAGTGGAATAAATTGTCTTTTCAATATCAAAAAATGAAATTACATTTTGTAAATATAGCGCATTTGCAATTTCATTCGCTGCATTTAATACAGCTGGTGTTGTACCACCAATTTTTCCTGATTCATACGCATAATGTAAGCAAGGGAATTTTTTGAAATTTGGTTTTTCAAAGTGTAGGCTAGCTATCTCTAGTAGGTTTAATTTTTTATAGTTTGATTGTAATCTAGTTGGATAATGGAATGCATATTGAATCGGCATTCTCATGTCAGGGGCACCGAGCTGTGCCATGATAGAGCCGTCTATAAATTCAACTAAAGAATGAATAACACTTTCTTTATGAATTAAAACATCAATTTTCTCATAAGGGATATCAAATAACCAACGTGCTTCCATGACTTCAAAGCCTTTGTTCATTAATGTAGCTGAATCAATGGTTAGTTTTGCTCCCATTAACCAGTTTGGATGCTTTAAGGCATCTTTAGCTTGTAAGATTTCCATTTCTTCGCGCATTTTATCTCGAAATGCACCGCCGGAAGCAGTAACAATAAGCCTCTCGATTTCTTGAGTATTTTCCCCATTTAAACATTGAAAAATGGCAGAGTGTTCACTGTCTACTGGAATTAAGCGGCAGCCGTTTTGTTTCGCTAAATCTGTCACAATATGCCCTGCCGCAACTAATGTTTCTTTGTTAGCAATTGCTATATCTTTTTTCGCTTTTAATGCTTCAATTGTTGGAAGGAGACCAGAGACACCGACAACTGAAGATAATACAAGATTAGAATCAGGGTGAGTTGCAACTTCAATTAATCCATCTGTTCCATATGTGACTTTTGTGTCCGTAGGAATTCGCTTCCGAAGAGCATCTGCTAATTCTTTTGTACTTACACTTACAATTCGAGGGTGAAATGTATATATTTGTTTTTCGAGAAGGTCAATATTGTGATTTGCTGTTAAACCAATAATTTTAAAATGTTCCGGATGAGAAGTGACTACATCTAATGCAGACGTACCAACTGAACCAGTTGAACCAAGAATTGAAATATATTTTACCATAATAATTCCTCCAAAGTTGTATAATCCCTTTTTACAAATCTATCCTACGATTCTATAGAAAGAATAGCGTATTATTTCATTTAAAGTATTATATTATGATGACATTTTATTCAACCTTTCCTGAGATTGAATGTTGGTTCTAACAAACAGTCCAGTGTATAAGAGGAATGTCCCCATTATTGCAATGATACCAATGTAAACGGACATCATCGTAGGAACCAAAAATGCACCAATGATAATAGTCATTCTTGCAGTTAGATCCGCTCCAATATATGCTAGACCTGCAAAAGCTGAATACGATCCTCTTTTATCAGCCGGAATCATATTAGCTTGTTCTGCATTTCTGATTGGGGAGTAGACAAGTTCACCAACAGTGGCAATAAAATTAAAAATAATCAGTACGTACCAAGTGTTTGCAGATGTTACTGTCACATAGCCTACACCATAGAGCACAAGACCTAAAAGTAACGCTTTTTTTCCACTTAGACGATCTGTAAATTTATTTACAATAAACGTTAAACATACTACTAAAAGCATATTTTGTATGTTAAGAATACTTAGCATCCTCACTCCTACTATTTCAAAGTTCCCAATGCTTATTGGATTGAATGTTTCTGAAAGTCGTACACCAATATAACTGTTTAAAGAAAACTCTGCCGCAAATATGCAGGTAGACCCTATTACAACTCTTAAAAATGCTCTATCTTGAATAGCAACTTTATAGTTTTGAATTAGATCAAGTACTATATTTCCCTGCCTTTTTTCTAAGCACTCTTTAACTTCTGCAACTAACCAAATTTTATAAGCAATCGGTAATGTAGCAGAAACAAAAGTCAGTAATATAAACAACTCTTTTTGGTGATTAATGTATAAAAAACCACCTAATGCTGCACCAATTGCCATAGAAAGATTCATAAGCCAATAGTCAATTGTATAAACAGCTTTTCGATTTTCTGGTGTAGTTGAGTCTATGATGATAGCTTGCATGGATGGGCGCCCAAGACTGCTAGTTATTATAAAACCTACATAAGCGATTGCAAATAACCAAATCATCTTATCTGTAGGATATAAGCTTAAAGTCATGAATAAAAACATCAAAGTACTAGAAAAAGAAGTTAACAATAAGATTTTCTTTCGTTGAAAGCGATCTGAAATGTAACCTCCAATTAAATTTGAAAAAAAACTTAAAATAACCGTTAAGATTAAAAATAACCCGGCCCATACTTTATTTATTTCTTGAGCAAAAAACAATGCCATGAAAGGCATTACTGCTGATGTAACAGCACGATTAAAAAACGATGTAATTAAGCGTACTTTTATATTTTGCTCAAAGTCTTTCCAATTCATCGTATCTCCTCCCTTTGTCTAATGTTATATTAAACTAGACTTATCAAACTAAAAATGGACATATTCAGAAAAACATGTCCACTTATAAAAGGAGATAGGAAAATGGATAAAAATTTACTGAATCTATGGCAATCATTTTCTTCAGGAAATATAAAAATACAAGACCTAGCAGATTTTTTAAATTTAAGTACAAAGCAAACAGTACGTTACTTACATAAATGGATGGATGAAGGTTGGCTGACTTTCATTTCTGGAAAAGGTAGAGGAAATTCCTCTTCTCTCCAATGGTTGAAAAATATAGAACAAATCTATGAGTCACAAGTAATGGAAATTATGGATCAACAACCCGTTGAAAAAAGTAGTAAATATTTACTATATAATTGGTCTCCAAACAGTAAACTACGCTTGATGACTAAGTTTCATTCGAAATTTGGCTATATACATAATTCGGATGATAAATTAATTATTCCTAGAAGAAAGCCCTTTTTAACAACACACCCGCTCGAGGCTACCGATGTACATAGTGCACATATTGTCGCGAACGTTTTCAATCGACTTGTTTATATGGATGAAAAGGGGAACATATTCCCTGAAATAGCTCACAGTTGGGATTTAACTCAATCCAAGCTTAGACTATATTTAAAAAAGTCTATAAAATTTCATGATGGATCCATCTTAACAGCAGCTGACGTGAAACTATGTCTCTCAAAACTACGTAATCATAAATACTATAAAGACTTATGGGCACCCATAGAAAAAATAGAGATTGTATCACCATTAATTATTGATATACATTATCCAGATAGTTGTAGTTATTGTTTACAAATGTTATGCATGATAAATACAAGCATTTATAAAGAAAATAACGGCCAAATCATAGGAACCGGTGGTTTTTATATAGGAGAGAATAACCTGGAGAAAACATCATTGATAGCATTTCATGATTATTTTCAAGAAAGACCTTTGCTAGATACAGTAGAATTCATTCAGGTCCCTCTAGAATTTGATACTATTTATCAATCTTCCAAACACCATAAATGTAATTCTACCTTTCAAGTAGAAAGGAATTCAGGTTTCGGTGTTATAATTATGAATGCTTGGCGTAATTCCTCAATTCAACACATAGATGTTCGTAATTACTTACATTCTATTATCGCTAGCAATATGAATCATATTCATGAATATGATTCTCAAAAAATCCCAAATATTAAAAGCTGTTTGAAAGACATAGATCATCAAATCAATATTCCAAAAAGAAAACGTCCCGAATTTAAAGAACCACTTATTATAAAAGCTACTCAGTATACAGAAGCGACAACAAAATGGTTAATGAATATCTTAGAAAAAGAAAATATACCTTTTCAAGTTAAATGGGTTCCATTTGAAAACTATCTTAGGGATGAAAAACTTAATGAACAAGTCGATCTCTTTATTCATGGTGAAGTATTCGAGATGAATCAAGAGATATCATTTTATTATTTTTTAACAGCTAGATATTCACCATTGGCTAAGGTTTTAAAAACAAATAAATCACTAAAAAACCACCTTTCTAAATACAAACATACACATTTTGAGGAGTGGGCTTCATTAAATAAGAATCTTGAAAAAGAACTGATAGAATCCTCTATTATGATTCCCTTATACTACGATACACGTCAAATTCCTTTTTCATCAGATTTAACGAATATTAAGATGAAATATTTTGGATATGTGGATTTTTCTCAACTTTGGATAAGACCTTTAATTTAAAATTCACAAGAAACCTAATCCACTTGTAATAATTATCACCCTATTTAATTTCCCTGATGCCAAAGGTGAATTTTTTAGGAGTACGGATTCATCGCTATCAGATCAACTAAACTGGTATCTTAGAGTCATCAACTTAAACACTAAATAACACCATCTCCAGTTTTCAATATTTTGAAGGACTCACAAAACAAAATTATTATCTCTCCACAGTTATCTATGAGAAGTTAGCTCGTTTTTTCGTTTTGGGGAACCATCGATTTCTAAGCTTGATGACGATGTGGCGAGACTTCTTAATATAACACCAATTTATCAGTAGTCGTATCTAGAAACCTAAAAAAGTCCATTTAGAAGATCTAAAGGGACTTTTCACTCATATAATCCTATCTATAGTTAAACAAATAAGATTGAATAAATTCAGAGGCCTTTGGACCTATACCCTGTTAACATAATATTTGTACTGTTCTCTTATATCAATACCTGCGCATGAGCATTTACCTGAAATAAATACCAAAATTCTTTTAAGGAATACAAATGTGTTAATCCTTTCCGAGCATGAATTCGAACAGGTACTTCTTGCAATGTATCATGAAAATATAAAGGATCATCACTTGGTTCATTTGGAAAACCAAGTGTAAATAAATACAGCGACATAAAACCACTTTGGCCCTAAATCACCTTCTTGTATAATTAGTTGCATGAAACTTTCTCCTAAAAGAAGGTTTATTTTTCGAATATTCAGTTGACGATTATGACATATCCACTTTACAATTTAATGGTGATGATTTTCTCACAATTAAACTACTTAGAATCTACTTTACATATGTAAAAACAATAAAAATAGGGGTGTTAAAATGAAGAACCGAGTAAATGCAGATTTATTACCAGGTTTAGAAATGTTTCCTGATCTCGATTTACGCCCAGAGAACTTACAAACAATCAGAGAAGGAATATCGCAAATGAGACCACCTACTGTTGTTGATGAATCCCTTTCATTAACAGATGAAGTCATTGTTGGACCTGACGCTAATCCATTACCATTAAGAATTTATCGTCCTAAATTAAATAATGGATCCTTACCTGTCCTGTTATGGATACATGGTGGTGGTTATATCTTAGGGTCTATAGATGATAATGATGATACTTGTATGAGGTTTGCAAAAGAAGCTGGCTGTGTGGTCGTGTCTGTAGACTACCGTTTAGCTCCAGAGCATCCTTATCCAGCACCAATTGAGGATTGTTATGCAGCATTAAAATGGATTGCTGATAACGCAGAGTCATTAAACATTGATTCGAATCGAATTGGTGTTGCAGGAGCGAGCGCTGGCGGTGGACTAACAGCAGCATTGACATTATTAGCTCGCGATCGAAAATATCCTTCTATTTGTTTTCAAATGCCACTTTATCCAATGATTGATGATCGAAATAATACACCTTCTACGAATGAAATTAAAGAAGGATTTGTTTGGAATCAAAAGACAAATGAAGCTGGCTGGAAAATGTATTTAGGAGAAATATATGGGACGGATAATATTCCTGCCTATGCAGCCCCTGCTCGAGCAGAGGATTATAGTAATCTGCCATACACCTACACGTTTGTTGGTCAATTAGATCCATTCCGCAGCGAAACATTAACCTATGTAACCAAACTTGCGCAAGCTGGTGTTGATGTCGAATTTCATTTATATCCTAGGTCCTATCACTGGTTCGAAGGATTAAATCCAAATGCCGAAGTATCTATTTATGCTGTGAATGAAATGATACAAGCAGTAAAGACCGGTTTCGAAAGAGTAGCTAAGGTAGAGGCTTAATCTCTTTACATATTCTATTATCTTAACAACAAACACACTCTCTTATTAAAAAGAGAGTGTGTTTGTTGTTGTACATTTTTTAGTGCTTTCATTCCGTTTTATTTAAAGTTGCGGAATTGAAATAAGATGTTTAGACGATATGTTTACTTCCTCTGCAAGTTCTTTGATTTTCATCATAATTTGATTCATTTCTTCTGTTGTCGTCCTTGGGTTGATGGAACAAAGTCGAATTACCATTATTTCTTTTAATTTGGTCGTACTTAGCATAGCGAATCCTCTATGATTAATCTCTTCCACCAGTTTTTTGTTTATTTCATGAATTGTATCTGTAGATGTTAGTCCACAAGGAATATAACGAAAAGTAACAATCCCTAACTGGGCAGGTGTTACCACTTCCCAATCTTTTTCTTTCCTTAAAAACTCTTCAACTTGTTCAGCTAACATAATGCCATGATCAATTGCCTCGCGAAAAGCTGTGACTCCAAATACTTTAAAAGAAAGCCATACCTTTAATGCCCTAAATCTACGAGAAAGTTCAATTCCACGCTCCCCAAAATTCACCTTTTCTTCTATATTAGTTTCCGTATCCTTAATATACTCTGGGATCATACGGAACGTTTTGCTTAAGTATTGGCTGTTTCGAATGAGTACACAACCAACATCATAAGGTTGAAAAAGCCATTTGTGCGGGTCTAACGTCAAAGAATCGACACGATGAATTCCTCTTAACAACTCACTTCCTTTTTCACTGAGAATTGCTGCAGCCCCATAAGCCCCATCCGCGTGCAGCCATACATCTTCATCATTACAGAGATCCGCCAATTCATTGAGGGAATCAACCGCTCCGCAATTAGTTGTCCCTGCATTAGCAATAACACAGAATGGTTTTTTCCCTTTTAATCGATCTTCTTTTATTTGCTTTTTTAAAGTACTAACTGAAATTCTTAAATCTTCATCTGTTTCAATTCGGCAAATTTGATGATGTTTAAACCCTAATACTTTAAGTGCTCGATCTACAGAAAAATGAGTTTGGTTAGAGAAATACACAACTGCATTTTCTATGTCATTATTCAGCTTGACCTGTCTCGCTACAGTAAGTGCAGTCAAATTAGCCATGGAACCTCCACTTACAAATATCCCTTCGGCTGAATCAGGGAATCCTAGCATTGATTTTAACCAGTTGATTGTCGTTAATTCGATTTGTTCAGCACCGGCACCTACTATCCAAGCTGTAGGAAATACATTGAACCCACTTGCTAAAAAATCTGCTACTACACCAACATAATTATTAGGACCGGGCACAAAAGCCATAAAATGAGGATGATCCACATGAGTAATTTGATTAAACACATTGCTATTAAGAAAATTAAGTAATTCTTTCGGGTTGGATCCGTTTTCTGGAATTGTTTCAGTTAGCTTGTCTCTAAAAATATTAATATCAATCGTTTCAGATACTGGTTTACTTTTTAAATGATTCATATGATCAACAATCAAATCAACCGCTTGATATCCTAACTGACGCATCTCTTCGGCTGATAACTGCAGGTTTTTCGTCATTTTGTTTACTCCTATTCTATTTAAAAAGGCGAGTTCTTACTCGCCTTTTCATTTTTTATAATTTGTAATCACCGATTGCCTGTGTTGGATTTTGCAGAATTATGTTGATTAACTGATGGATATGATTCAATATTCCCTGTATTTTCTCCGCTTCATATACAGTTTGATCATATCCAAACTTTATTGTAAGTTGCTCTTCAGGGAAGCACATAATTCCATACTTTACATGTGGCTCATCAACGACTTGGTAATCTGTGATGGCAAAATTTCTGTTTTCATTTGAAGAAAAAATAGCCTGGTTAGTTGGATAGTTTTCAAAAACCCAAAGATGGTCGGTAAGCTGATTCATCATTTCACTTTGTTTTTGTATCTCAACAAATGAATAGTATGCATACTCATTACATTTCAATGTTTCTAGTTGTACTTTTTGCATAAAGTCCACAAAAGATTGCGTTTCTGTCCATGCTAGTCGGATAGGCAAAACATTTGTGAACAGACCAAACATATTTTCAATTCCTTCTACTTCGTGAGGTCTGACAGATACTAGATTAGGTAATACTACTTCTCTCATTCCGTTGTATTTGCCAAGCAATATTCCCCATACAGCTAGTAATGCCGAATTCATAGTTGTATTGTTTTTATTCACAAATGTCTGTAACTGATTAGTCAAACCCTTATCTAATGTTAAATCCATAAATGTGAAATTTAACCCTTCACTTTGAGTTGGTAATTTCTTTTTAGGAATACTAATTTTTTGATTGTATCCTGATAAATAATCCCGCCAAAAATGACGTGCTTTTTCATGATCTTGTGCTAAAGTCCAGTCTATGAATGTTTCAAAAGGTTTTACCATAGGTAACTCCACTGTAGTTCCCGCATTTATTGTTTCGTAGAGTTGGAATAATTCGTCTATCAAAATGCTGACGCTCCAACCATCACATAATAGATGATGGGAACTCCAAACCACCTTATGCTCGTCATTCCCTAGTTGGAATATACAGAGACGGGTCATTAGTTCATCGGTTTTGAATCCTCGACTTAAATTTTCATTTATCCACTGGTCTAGGAATTCTTGCTGCTCTTGTTTCGTCATCTCGATCAAGCTTTTTGTCACTGAAATCATTTGAACATCATGTAGAACAGCTTGCCAAGGTTGTGCTTGTTCATCTTGCACAATAATCGTTCTTAAAGAATCATGACGATTAACTAATTGTTGGAAACACTGAATAAAGAGATCAATATCCAGCTCCCCCTTTAGTGTCCAAATTGTTTGTTCAAAATATGCATTTGTATCAGGTTCAGTGGCAGCATGTTCATAAATAACTTCCTGGAAAGGTGCCAATGGGTAAATTCGTTCTATTTTTATACCCGGTATTTTTTCTTGTATTTTGGTAAGTGTATGCTGATTAAGTTGTTTATCTTTAACCTTTAGTAATGTAACTTTATTTTCGTTCAATTTCTTTACATCATTTGTTTGTGAACTTGAAAGATGGTCTAGCTTTTTAACAAATTGAACCATGTCTCCTAATACAGGAAATGAAAATAGATTTTTTGGCTCTAGCTCAAATCCTTGTCTATACAGTCTGACGGAAACTTGAATCGCTTTTATCGAATCTCCACCTAAGGCAAAGAAATGATCATTTACTCCAATCCGATCTACTTTGAGTACTTCTTGCCAAACATTAGTTAATATTTTTTCCATTTCAGTTTTTGGAGCAATAAATACTTCACTTTTTTGTTTCTCCGGAGCAGGGAGCGCTTTTCTATCTAATTTCCCGTTTGGAGTCAAGGGCAGTTGTTCCAAATAAACAAAATAAGAAGGAATCATGTAATCTGGCAAGTAGTCTCGCAAATGCTTTCGTAGTTCTGTTGTACTAATATTTTGCTCAGTTACCACATATGCGACTAAAAATTTTATTCCATTCTCATCTGTCTGATCAATCACTACAGCATGTTCGACTTGTTTGTAAGTGAGAAGACAATGGGCGATTTCTTCTAACTCTACTCGATATCCTTGAATTTTGACTTGATGATCTTGGCGTCCTAAAAATTCAATATACCCTTCAGGATGCATTTTGCCACAGTCTCCTGTCTTGTAAATAAGACCAAAATCCGGATGTGACACAAATGCTTCATTCGTTTTCTGTTCATCATTTAAATATCCTTTAGCAAGGCCCACTCCCCCAATATATAAATCCCCAATTACACCAACAGGGCACATTTTCTTTTCATAGTTCAACACATAATACGTTTGGTTTGCCAATGGCATCCCATATGGAATACTATTCCATTGTGATTCCACCTGTTTGACAGGATAATAAATTGACCAAATCGATGCTTCTGTTGCTCCTCCTAGTGAAACTACTTCCGCAATCGGAAAATGTCGTTTTATTTTTTCTGGTAAAGAGAGTGGAATCCAATCTCCACTATGTAAAACTAAACGCAAGGAAGAATGTTCAAAATGAGAACCTACTTGCTCCAATGCCAAATCCATGATTGCAGGTACTGTATTCCAAATTGTAATTCCTCTACGTTCGACGGTACGGATTAATTCTTGCATGTCTCTTGGATCACGAATCATTACCAACATTGCACCTGTGCTTAACGTTCCGAAAATATCGTATACAGATAGGTCAAAACACATGGAAGAGATACCAATAATACGATCATCTTCATTTACCTGATATTTTTGATTAATATCTTGAATGGTATTTGCAACCGCTTGGTGAGTAATAATTACTCCTTTTGGCTTTCCTGTACTTCCTGAAGTGTAGATAATATAGGCAAGATCTTCCGGACCAGCAATGGCAGGAAGATCTACTGTTGTATATAATGACAAGTGATTTTCTTCATAAAGACTAGGTTCTAATAAAAGTTTACATGAGCTATTTTCTAAAATATATGTTTGGCGATCTAAAGGATGGTCGGGATCAATCGGTACATAAGCGGCACCTGCTTTTAAAATCCCTATCATATTAGCAATTGTGTTAACTCGTCTCTGCGCCAAAATCCCAACTTTGTCACCTAGACCAATTCCTTGTTTTTGCAAGTAGTGCGCAACTTGATTGGAGCGCTTATGAAGCTCCGAGTAAGTTAACCATTCTTGTTCAAAGACCACTGCTACTTCATCTGGTGTACGCTTTACTTGATCTGTAAATAATTGATACAGAGTAGTTGAAGGTATTTTTTCTGTTGTCTGATTGTATTGCTCAATTAAAGTTTGATCCGATTCTTTCATTTGCAAAGAGGTTACGTCACTTTGTTTCACCAATTGTTCCAACAAGTCAACAAATTGGGAAAACATTGCTTCTATTACATCAACATCAAACAATTCTTCTACATAGTTCCAGCTAATTAATAACTCTCCATTTTTTTCAATTACCACATTATCCAAATACACTTGTGGAGTCCGAGCATGAATATGGCGAAGAGAACCAAGTTGTTCCCAAGCAAAAGCACCCGCACCTGCTAGCATCGAGGTGAAAACAATTGGCATAACTGCTTTTGGCGTCATTTGGTGATATCGAGTGAAATCTCGAATAAAGTTAACTCCATCGTAATGCCGATGTTCAAGGCCATCTAATAAAGTAGATTGCGTTTGTTTTACTCTAGTAAAAAAAGATTGCTCTGGTTTTACATCAACATCCAACAAGATGAGCGAAGTGAAATCTCCCACAATCTGCTCTACTTCTTCATGAACAGGATAACGGTTAAATACAGTCAAGTTAATAGCCAATTTACGTTGGTTACTCCAATATGCCAACACATCTCCATATATCGTACATAGTAGAGCGGAAGGAGTTACTTCTTTCTCTTGTGCTAACTTCCGTAACTTTGTCCATTTTTCATTGTCCAGGATCTTAGTAAGTGATTGGAATTTAGGAGTAGCAATCTCTGCCGGATCCTTTTTTAATAGCAAAGAAGGTGCGAACGGAAAGTCAGGAAGCTTACTTGTCCAATAATCTATTGCTGTTTTATATTCTTTGCTTTGCTCCATTTCATCATAGATAAACATGTAATCTTGAAAATCAAAAGATAGAGATTCTAATCTTTCCTCTGGTTTGTAATAATAATGAAACAAATCATGTCCAACGATGTTCATGCTGGCTCCGTCCATTAACAAAGCATCGTATCGAAAACATAACAAATACGTGTCTTCTTTTAAAAGAAAGGCTTTTAATTCAAACAAAGGCCATTGCCCCAAAGGGAATACATGGTTAGTCATTCGAGAGCGTTCTTCTTGCAAGTGAGCGTTTTGTTCCCCATCATCTAAATCAATGAGACTTTCTATTTCAATCTCGTAATCAGGAACGCTTTGTAAGATTTGTTGTTTTCCCTCTGGCAAGATCATAGCTCGTAACATTGGATGACGATGAATTACCTTTTGAAAACTTTTCGAAAGACGATTGATATCCAATTTTGTTTCATATTCAAAATAAGTTTGAGGTGAAATACCACTTAATTCAAACTGTGAATTCCGTCCTAACATGTAAGCTGTTTGAACCTCTGTTAAGGGAAATGGCTTAGACAAATCTTTAACACGAGTTGGTATATTTTCAAAGTTTTCCTCTGTATGCTCTACCTCTACACAAGAACTAAGCTGAGCAATCGTAGGATGTTTGAAAAAATCTGTTGTACTTATTTTCAAACAGTCTTTTCTTAATAAATTAATTATCTGTAGTGCTTTAATCGATTCTCCTTTTAAAGCAAAAAAATTATCATGAATACCGATTCCCTCAATCTCTATAACTTTTTCCCATGCATGCACCAATTTTTGTTCAATTTCATTGCGCGGGGCAACGTATGGAATTGATAAATACTCCGTTTGCGTTATATCCAATAATCTTTTCCGATCTACTTTCCCATTTGGATTCAACGGAACCTCTTCCACCTGAATCATTTTTTCAGGAATCATAAACTCAGGTAATTTATTGCTTAAATATTTTCTAAGCTCACCAAAAGGGACCTTATTATCCGATACATAGTAAGCGGCTAATAATTTCCTGTTTCCATATACCTGATCAACAACGATAGCTTGGTTTATCTCTGGATATTCCCTTAACTGAGTTTCGATTTCTCTTAATTCAATCCGATACCCTCGAATTTTCACTTGATGATCCATTCGACCTAGATATTCAAATTCGCCATTAGGCAACCAACGAACGAGATCACCCGTATGATACATCATTTCTCCTGTCGCAAAAGGATTCGGTACAAATTTTTCATCTGTCAGTTTAGGTTTACCAAGATACCCTCGGGCTACCGCAACGCCAGCAATGCAGAGCTCACCCGGTATCCCAAATGGCTTTAATTGACCATACTTATTCAATATATAGGAACGATAATTGGGATTGGGATTTCCAATCGTCACTTCTTTGGCAGAGCTCATATCTTTTACTGCTGCACAAATGGTCGTTTCTGTAGGACCATAGATATTTAAAATTGTCGCTTCACTGATACATCGAATTTTCCCTACCAAATCAATGGAAAACGCTTCTCCTGCTAACAAAATGGATTTTAAATCTTTTAGAAAATTTGCCCCTTCTGGATCACTCAAAATCACTTCCATTCGCGATGGCGTTGATTCCCATAAATCCACTTTATGTTCTTTGACCAAATGAGCCAATTCTTTTGTTGCAAACTGGTCCTCTGTAGCAATGACTACTTTCGAACCTTGCGTTAAAGGCAGACATATTTCTAACAAGGAAATATCAAAAGAAATACTAGCAAGAAACAAGAACGACTGATTATCTTTTACTTTGTCTCTCATAACACTTAAAAAATGGACAAGAGATTTCTGTTCCACCATTACGCCTTTTGGATTACCTGTTGATCCTGATGTGTAAATAACATAAGCTAAATCATTAGGATCACTTTCTCGAACTAAATTGCATTCTTCACCTTGGAAGTGATGTTCTTCATCAAGATATAGCACTTCACCAGCAAATTGCGGTAATTCTACCTCTGTTCGCTTGCTCAGTAAACATTTTGCTTGACTATCTTGTAACATATATTCAATTCGTTCACTTGGATAGTGAGGGTCGATTGGTAGATAAGCTGCCCCTGATTTTAAAATTCCCATCATGCCAATGATCATTTCCAATGACCGATCTACCATAACCCCAATAATACTTTCTTTCGATACACCTTTACTTTGAAGAATAGAAGCCAATTGATGTGCTTTCTTATTCAATTCTCTATATGTCAAAGATTGATCATTACAAACAACAGCAATTTGATCTGGGGTTTTTAACACTTGCTCTTCAAATAAATCTTGAAATGTTTGAGACAAGTCTATGCCCGTCTGACCTTGATTCAATTCTTCTAGCAACTCTTTCTCTTCTTCTGAAATAATACAAATATCTTTCACCGCCAGATTCGGATTTTTTGATACTTGCTTTAGAACATAAAGATAAGAATTTGCAAACTGTTGCAAAGAAGAGAATGAATGAGACTTGAAAGAGATTTGAAATTCAAATTCATTATGTATTTCATTCCATTTTCTCCGTATCCAGATGGATAAATTATTCTCTGCATATTCTTCTAGCGAATTTTTATTATGCAATCCTTCCATCCCAATAACGATTTGAAAAGGAGTTAAATGGTGTTTCGCTAATAATTCAGAGAGTGGATAACTCTGATTGTCATACCCAAATAAAGTCGTTTGTTCAACTTGATCTACCACTTGCTTAAAAGAGTGATTCGGTTGGATTTCACTTCCTATAGGAAGAAAATTATTATGATTTTTCCTTTGTTCATCATTTTTTCCAATTACAGGAACCCCAATTGTAATCCTTTCTTGATCTGTATAATGTGCCAAGCAAACCCTTAAAGTTGTCTGTAACCAGCTAAATAAAAGTATATCCTGAGACTTACTTTCTTTTTGTATAATTTGACTAAGCTCTGAATCCATAATGACTTGAATATGGTCGCACGGATTGTCTTTATTCAATTGATAACCACTATTAAATAAAGAAAAATCGAGAACCTCGGAAGATAATTGCTCCTTCCAAAACGTTTCTATCCTTTTATTCTCATGAATTGAAGTTCGATCTTTAATGTGCATTTTTATCTTTAGCCCCCTAATATTCATTTCATCTATTCGTTAACTTTTAAGCCAACTTCAAGCCCATGGAGAAATACTTGATGGTTATCTAAACTTAAAAAGCGCTGAATCTCTTCAAATTTCATATGACCAACGGAACAAACTCCTAAATTTAATGTCTCAGCTACCATATTTAAGGTAGCAGTGATGATGCCTGACTCAATACAAGCAAATAAATATCCATCTGAACCGTATTTCGGCATGGAAGCGCTCGCATTATATACTAAATAAACTGAAAAGGCAGACTGAGTAAATAACTCCTGGTTAATTAACTCATGATCACTTTTGATTACTTGATCAATATTGTTTACAATCACAAGACTATTCTTTGATGGGTTAAAATAATAAAAACCAGCTTTCATACCTTCTATACGTTTTGGTTTTATATAAACAAAGATATCAATAGGATAGAGCCCGCCTGCACTTGCGTAATGATAGTTTATTTTTTCTTCTTTAACCTGTTTTAGAGTGGATATGAATTGGGAAAATTCCGAAAAACTAATATGTTTTTTCATATCAAATTGGCGACAAGACCTACGCTCCTTGATTATAGTGGGTAACTCATTTGTTGTTTCAAGTTGAATTTCGGCTGACCGCGCAGCATGGTGCGTTCGATTTAATTGTTCACTAATATACTTATCTAAGTCCTCTTTAGAAAAGCGAATCTTATTGCTATATGGATTCGGAAAAATTTTTTCTTGTGTGGAAAATACTTCTCTTGGATGTAATATGTTACTTACTAACACACGATTTTTGATCATAAGTTCTATTATTTTTTGTGTCTCTTCTTCATTTCCTAACGAAAAACGATCTACTAGCTCGTTAATCGTCACACCTTTTTGAGTCAAAAAATAAAACTCAGGAAACCACTCAGATAAAACGCCTGTAAATCTCGTTTCTCCTATCAAAACTTCATTATGCAACTTCTCCCAATGCTTAATAGGAGACCAGTAATAAATTTGCTCGCTCATATTCCCCTCCATAAATGATTAACTTATTTTACTTCCAATCCACAAAATTTCAGATTGTATTTCTTGTCCCATAGCAACTATGAATGCATGTACTTCAAGACCGCCTGAGGATAATAAAATAACTTTTTTTCTTTAAAATCTTTTATTTCATCATAAAACACTATTTTTTATTGAGCATTTCACATCCTTTTCCTGAGTAATCCCATAAAATATAAACCTTTTAAAACATTGGGAATATTCATGTATTTTCAATGTGAAATTATTGTAATGGATTGGAAAGCAGATGAATATAGTTATTAAACAAAATAATATTGAGAAAGTTTTATTTGTTATAGCAATAAAGCTTTAAAATGAGATTTATTACATATAAATTAAGAGGTTCTGTTGCAAATTTTTCTAAATGAGACTACACTCTACAAAAAGAGTAAGGCGAAACACAAGTGCGATGAAAACAGTTCAAGAAAGATATTATTTTGGTAGCCGTCGGCTACTGCTGTCGTTTTTCTTTAAGTTATCGTGATGTCTCTGAAATTTTAAAAGAACGTGATTATCAGGCTGCTTATAGATTTATGAAAACATTTGGCGAACCAACGGCTCTAATAACAGACAAAGCGCCGGCATTACTTTGCGCATTTAAGAAATTAAGAAAACAAGGTTTTTATTCAAATAAAACGCATTGTACAATCAAACATTTGAACAATCTCATCGAACAGGATCATAGGCATGTCAAGAGGCGTTTTGCCAAATCCGCAGGATTTCAGAACCTTCGGCATGCTTCACGTACAATAAAAGGAATCGAAACCATTCATGCTCTATATAAAAGAAACCGAAGTCTTGGCTCAGACTTCGGTTTTTCAGCGTATAATGAATTACACAAATTATTAATCACTGCCTAAATGGTTCCACCATTTATCAACACCTGTTTATGCTGTTGAAACTTTGCAACAGAACCCTTTTCACTCATATAATCCTATCTATAGTTAAACAAATAAGATTGAATAAATTTAATTTTTCTTGTTTTATCTAATAAATTGTTTAGGCATTTCTTTAACGTGCTTATCATCATCACGCCAATCATAGGTTTCTTTCTGTGAAATATCTAAAGTTTGATCTCCAATTCTAACAATATTCTTATTTACCCATTGAATATATGGATCCGTATCTGGATAGTTCCAATATATATTTTTCTCTGAATCTGTATCAAGGTTAACTAATTCACCCCTAACAGCATCCGCACTTAATGATCCTGCATTATGAAAATAAGTCTTAATGAGATATTTTCCATCTGGAGATTTCACTGTTCGGATTAATTCACCTTTTGGAACACCTTGCAAACTAAAAAATTTCCAATATCCAAATCCAATTATAATTACTAACATAGTAAGTATAGTTATTAATACTTTTCTTTTTGTTTTTTTAATTTTAACTTTTGGATTTATAATACTCACTCATTCAACTCCGGTCCATAGAATACAAACCATATTATACCATTAAATAAATGGTATAATATATCCAAAAATAAAAATCCTAACTTAATAGTTTTTATAAAAAGGGCATATTTCACATACTTCTCGATATAGGAAGTAACCATTCTATCCTTTTAACTGTTGTTAACAGTACAAATTAATTTTTCTAATACTTGAGCTACACCATCTTTATCATTGGTATCGGTAATAAAATATGCAGCATCCTTCAATTTAGGTATTGCATTCCCCATAGCAATTGGAAAACCACACGTATAGAATAGCTCTAAATCATTCCAATCGTCTCCAAAGACCATCATGTTACCCATAGGGATATTATTTTGGGTGCAGATTTCCCTTACAGCCCGTTCTT
Source organism: Bacillus sp. NH11B (assembly GCF_001884205.1). Lineage (NCBI taxonomy): Bacteria > Bacillati > Bacillota > Bacilli > Caryophanales > Bacillaceae > Bacillus > Bacillus sp. NH11B. The sequence continues at coordinate 25,946 of NZ_MAOG01000052.1, forward strand.
TAGAAACACCTTTTGCCATGATTTGAGTTAAAGTTCCTGCATCGGTACATATCGTACTTACTTTATGTGCAAACTGTTTTTGTAGTTTTTCATAATGAGTATATTGTGAGATTAATAATTTTGAAGCACTAACTTTTTTTAATTCATTTAATGGAACTACAATTGGATTTACAACTGCATTCATGGTTTTGTTGTAATCCAATGTTTTATTACTGTACCATGTATCTTCCGATTCAACTGAGAGGCATGCATTAGCCTGGTGAGTAATAACAAATTCTATAATTTCATCTGTGATTGCTGATTCAATTGGGTAATGTTGTCTCTAACCTAATGTGTTATCTACTATCAAAGCTCCATTGTAGTAAATCATAGTTGCAATGTTTTGAAGTTCGTGAGGAAGAAAAACTTTAACTGATCGTGGTGCCCTTGCCGTAGCAAAAATAACTTTTATTCCTTTCTTCAGACAGGCCAGTATAGCCTTTCTATTTCTTTCTGACACTTTCTTTTGTGAATCTAATAAAGTACCATCTAAATCTAAAACGATTGCTTTAATCTCGGATTCTAGTTCCATATGTATGTCCCCTTTTTTACAGTATAAACTCCTCTTTTTATGTTCTATATCAAGTTTTAAATCCCTGTATATTCCATACATGTGAAGTAAACATAACGCATCAATTATAAGTAGTAACCAAATCCCAGAAAGTCATTCATATCAATAGTTTTCTAGCTTTCCGTTCCCTTCTCTGTATGCAAAATTTCATACATTCCTGTCACAACAGCATCTGGCAGTTCAAACCGTTCTTTTAGTCTGCATGAAATCCTGCATATCCTTAGCGTATAAAATCTGCATTTTGCCTTCAGTACCCCATAAAGAAAAGACACCCATATAAGAGTGTCTTTTCTGATAGTTTTTTTAGCAGAAGCAAGCAGCTCCAACTATAATTAATAAAATAAATAATATAACTACTAAGGCAAATCCTCCACAACTACCACCAAAGCCCTTAATAAGAGTCACTATATCATTTTGGGGAAATTGTAAGTTTAGATATAATTTAGAGACAAATCATCCGATTTTCTGTACTTTAATGTTTGTTTTAAAAAATAGTTGTAGACTGAAAAGGTACTTTCCATACTTGAAAACACCTTTTTATTTGTTAAGAAATTTTGCAACGGCTTTCCGCTCGTTATCTTTCTGACCTGATTCAAAGGAATTTCTATGTTCTTATTAAGGATACAGCACAAATATATCTAGGTTCCCACCTAATTTACATTTTATATATATTTATTAGGTTTAATTAATTTAATGTAAATTAATTAAAGAAAAGACACTCTTATATGAGTGTCTTTTCTGATAGTTTTTTTAGCAGAAGCAAGCAGCTCCAACTATGATTAATAAAATAAATAATACAACTACTAAAGCAAATCCTCCAGCAAAGCCGCCACAACTACCACCAAAGCCCATAATAGTTCCTCCTTTAGATAAGAGGGGAAAACACGGGGTCACTCATGTATTTTAATGGATTCAATTTACTTTATGTTTTAACGCATGAATTGAGCAGGTCCTTTTGAAAATAAAAAAAAGACACCCTAAGGTGCCTTCCTCCGACTTGAACCATCTTAATTTTAATAATATGTATTGGACTCCCATCCAAATATTATTTTACCATGTTAAGTAATATTTGGGTACCGCCACATGCCCATCAAGCTAAGATAAATCATTATCCCATAGCCATCAATTTAAAAATTTTATAAAATCCCCAGTATGAAAATTCCGTGTATTTTTGACAGAAAATGGCTTGTTTTTTCGTTTTGGGGGTACTCTAAATATTAGCTTGATGGAGATGTGGTAGGGCCCTATATTTGACTCTTTTTCTACACCTAAATATTCTAAAGTTCGTTCTAACATAAGTGCAGCCTGTTGACGTGTGAGTTTGCCATATGGGGTAAACTTAGTAGCTGAAACACCTCGGATAATTCCTGTATCCTATAGGGCTTGTACATCATAATACCGGCTGCGAACGTATTTACATCAAGAAGATTAATGGAGCAAATGATGATTGCCCAGAATTGGTATGATAGCTGTTTTTGCAGAGTTTGAGCGCGATATTATTCGTTGAAATTCTATTCTTAAAGTTAATACGTAAATACAAACAAAACCAGCAAAACACCGTCCCTATGTCGTACTGGTTTTGTTGAAGTCCATCTTGAATTTTACCTAGTTCAACGTAATTGCAAATTCTGAGTTCGGTGCCCCAGCAATTACAACCGTTCCGTTCTTCGGCAGTTTTACTTTGTTATTGCCGCTCACGATGGTAAAGTTGACGCATACTCCATTCTCATCATACACCGCGAACGCACCCTTTGATGGCAATGTCACGGTCATCCTTTTCCCTGCTGCCGCTTGCGGGATCGTAAACCATTTAGCATGCCCATTTGCTTGCAGCGTAACTTTGGATGATTGGCCTGCATCAAGTGGTTTTACGTTGGTTCCACTTACATATAACAACCCGGCCATTTCCATATATTCATTGCCGCCTTCTGTATAGAAATGCGTTTCCGTCGTATCACGGCCATTCATCACGGGGATCTGGAGCTGATGCGTCGCGGTGTTCGGACCTGTAATTTTTCTGCCCTCCCAATAGCCCGCCAGACCTTCCTTACGAGTAATTTGTGTGGTAATAAGTTTCGGTTGTACAAGATATTCAATAGAACTAAATTTCTCATTCACGAGATAGAACTTGACACCTTCCCGCTTCGCCCATGCGGCAGCAGTTTTCTTTGATAGCACATTGTCTTCTAGTTTCTCGGCTAAATAGTGAGTCATCGCACCTTGCCCTAAGTCTGGTGTCGATTTATATGTGCTCTCCCTCAAATAAATTCTTCCATTCTTCTCGGTGACGAAGTTGAGCTTAGAAGTACCCTTCTCATTAATAAAGCTTCCATCCGCAGTATATACATATTTTTCTTCTCGATTAGATGGTAAGAACAGCTCTCCATTATTCGTAATTTCAATTTTGAAATGAGTTTCGCTATTGCCATAAAAGCCCGCTTTCTTTGCCACGTCTTGAGGCATCCTGACCTTGACCGGCTTGCCAAAAGATTTATTCGGCTTGATGTTCTTAATTGTACCCCTCTCTTTAAGTGCGGCGAGCAGCAATTCAGTTGCCATCAGTTGATTTGTAGAGCTTCGTCCACCGGATGACAACACAGCTGCTGCCATTTTCTGTTCCGGAAGCACGACCAGTATAGCATGTTGCAGTGCCGTGTCGCCGCCCTTAGCCAAGCCTTTTATCCCATATTCACTGAATGGGTATAGTTTCACACTATCCCAGCCAAGACCATAGTTAAAAATATTATCTCCATCCCCCGGCCACATTCCTTTTTTATATTCCTCTTGCTCCATCGCCTTGACTACCTTATCAGAGAGGATCCCTTTTCCCTGTCCCATAAATAATTGTGAGAATCGCACCATATCTTCTGCAGTGGAAGAGATCCCTCCCGTACCAATCACATTCACCGATTCAATTGGAAGCTGCCCTTGGTACGCCGGAAAATAAAGTCCAGCCCGCTTTTCATCTCTCCATTTGTCCTGCGGCGTTCTTGTATGATCCATCTTTAAGGGTTCTGTAAACCGTTGATGTAGAAATTCGGTAAAGCTCATACCACTGACTCTTTCCACCAAAATTTCGGCCAGCGTAAAGCCATCATTGCAGTATACCGAGAACTCGCCAGGGTCTGCTTTCAGGCTCTGGTTGGACAATTGCTGCAACAAGAAATCATGGGAATAGGTATCATTATCGTTAAATAAAAATGCATTACTTAACGTGGAACCTTGCAAGCCAGAGGAGTGATTCAACAACATACGCGGGGTAATGCGTTTGTATCGCCCATCTTTCATCTTAAAATCAGGAACATAGTTGACGACAGGGGCATCCAAATCGACTTTTCCTTCGTCGACCAATTTCATTACAGCCGCTGTTGCATACATTTTACTGACTGAACCAATCCCGTATAGAGTATCTTTGGTTAGCGGCTGTTCCCCTTCCATATCGTTCTTTCCAGCCTGCCCCGACAAAGTAAGTTTGCCATTATCAATTAGCGCATACTGCACGCTAGTCGTCCCATGGGACTTCGTGAGTAGCTCAGCCTTCTCTGCTGCAATCTTCTTCAGTTCTTGGCTAGCTACTTCTTCGTTAGATACAACTGTAGTCTTACTGTCAGAAAATGCTTTCGCCCCTGTTGGTAGGATCATAGTTAGCGCTAATGAAGCGGCTAACACACCAGTTAGCTTATTTTTCATGAGGGAATTTCCTCCTTAGATAAGTGATCGATTTCATCATTTATTTGTTTAACCATGAAAATATGATAAAATTTATCCGTTCTTCCTTTTGGCCTACTTGCTAAATTCAGCAAGTAAAATATTTTTAAAAGGATCAGGACTATCAGCTTTAAGGCAGTTCAAATTGACGGCCAATGTATGCTTGCCTCCCAGTGTGCCTCCAACAAAAGTAACAAACCCTGGAATACTACCTCCGTGTCCCCATATTGAGACACCGTTTGGAAGCTTAGTTTCATAGATTCCAAGACCATATCTCCCGAGTTCAGCTTCTCCTGTAGGAACTGTAGTAAGCATTTGTTTTAGTTGCTGTTCTTTCAGTAATTTACCTCCAAGTAAGTAAGAGAAGAATTTGTTTAAGTCGTCAGCAGTAGAAATCATATCTCCAGCCGAGCTACCCATACTTGGGTTGTAATAAGTAACGTCTTTTAGCTCACTTGCTCCGTCCAGTTGAACATATCCACGGGCATGCTTGGTACCTGGAATAACGCTTGAATTGCCAGGTAGGAATGTATTCGACAATTCAAGCGGTTCAATAATCCGATTTTCAATCACTTCCGCATAGCTGTTTCCAGTTACTTTTTCAATAAGGAGACCCAGTAATACGTATCCTGTGTTTGAATAAGACCAGCCCTTTCCTGGAGCAAAGTCTGGTGGAAGAGAAATCCCCATCTTTACTAGTTCTTCAGCCGTATACGATTTTTTAGTATCCATAAGATTAAAGTCTTTTGACCTTGTGTATTCAGCAATACCACTTGTGTGGTTCAATAATTGTCGGATAGTAATCTGTTTATCATCATACCCGTTTCCTTTAATGACACCAGGCAACCATTTTTCAATAGAGTCGTCTAGATTCAAGCGGTTCTCTTCGGCTAATTGAAGTACAACTGTTGCAGTGAACGTCTTCGTCACGCTACCAATGCGAAAGCGAAAATCTGTTTTCATTGGTTTTTTACTGCTCAGATTCGCTACCCCAGCGGCATAACTCCATGTTTTTCCACCCTCAGAAGTTTTAGCAAGTATCCCCGGGAATCCAAGTTGCAATGTATCCCGCATTGCTTGCTTGACAGAATTACGATCTTGTTGAGTACTTGTTTGTAACGAACTAGATACACTTTGAGTAAGTTCTGCTTTTACAATTAAGGTTGGCATTGTGTATAACAGGGAACTTCCAGCTATTAAAAGGGCAAGACTTGCAAATGTAATTTGGCTACGTGTTTTCATAAGGTATTCCTCTTCTCTATTTATATTGTATAGTTAGTTGCTTGCTATTTCGTATTAACCACACAGCTACCATCTCCACCAATGACAAAAGGTCAACATTGAATTCGTAATCATCTTCATAATTATTATTTTTACAAATGTCATTCTGTCCTGGGTAAATCCCTCTTTTTCCACATAAATGTTAACCACAGAAATTACTTCTTTTCCTTGAAACACTCTTGTTACTGGTTTGTTTTTCATATATAAGTCATATCTGTTCCGCCTTTCACGCCTCTTTATATTTTTATCATACAAAATGGAAATTTCTTTTTTCTTACCCATTTATTACAAATTACTTACGTTCAAAATAGCTTCTATAAAATGAAGAAATATACATACTTACCTCCTAAGGTAAAAGACTCTACTAAATCGGTTGATGTTATGGATGAATCTGGAAATAAAGTATTCACATTTAAAAGAAATTACAAAAATATATTAACAAGAATGGCAACCTATGTATGGAATATTGATTGGAACGTTCAAATCGATGTTTATTCCAACGATAGAGATATAGTTTATCAGTGCATAAAGAATACCAAATGGTTAGGAAAACCTACGTATAAAGTTATTAACTGTCTGACGAGTAAAAAATATGAAGTAAGTTATATTACATGGCAAGTTATAACCCCTGAGCTTCTTATTAAATCTGAGTCCTGTGAACTCACAATAAAGAAAGCACCAATGGATTGGGCAAAATTTTATTATCAAGGTAAAGAAATAGCAAGGTGGAGAATGAAGACATCAGAATGGTTTAAAACATACTTAGAGATAGAAGAGGATTCTCCTATACAAGAACCAGAATTTTTTACGAGTATTGCACAAAGTCTGTTTTATGTCGGTGAATAACTAACTTCCTACAACGATAATTATGTAAATGAGCTGTCCATATCGATGGCTTATTTTATTTTTTGCCTAACGTGGGTTTTTCCGAAATGCTGGCGGTACCCCATCGCTATCAAGCTAAGAAAAATACAACTCTCCCAGAACGAGATTTTGTCCTAATTTGTAATAAAAAAGCTCATTTTTTCGTTTTGGGGTGGCTTTGTTTTCTTAAGTTTATGGGCATGCGTCGTACCCCATAAAGGGAAAAAGAATTAATTTTCGAATATTTAACTATAATATACTAAATTTAGGAGGAGCTTATGAAAAGGATTTTATTGAAAAAAGCATTTTCCGCGTTATTATTGACCACAGTTTTAACATTCTCATTTTCTACTGCTGCATTTGGAGAATCCGGAACTACCCAATCACTTAAAATGAACAATGTTCTTGAAAGGGTTGTGACGGTTGAAACAAAGGGTGCATTTGATCATGAAGAGACCCAAAATATGGTTGATCGTCTCTGGAGCATCCCAACTAATATATTGATCACCATGCATAAACAGGGAGTTCAGGTTAAACTGATTAATTTCCCTCTTACTGATTTGCCGGAGTATGAATATTTAAGGGGAACCGTTCCAAGGGGATGGGAACATACTCCATATACGTGGGATGATGTTCCAGGTGCAGGTGGGCAAACAGTTGTTGCTCGAATCGGTTACAGCTATAAAAAGATGCATAATTCTGTAAGCCTTGAGCTGCATGAAACAGCCCATTCCATTGATCGTTATGTATTTGACAATATTAGTTATTCGGATGAGTTTACTGAAATTCACGCTTTGGAGCATGATGATTTTAATGACAATCCATATTTCGATTACAAGGAAGAATATTTCGCCGAAGCCTTTGCCTATTTTTATGCTGGTCCAGACACGAAGGCTGAGTTAGAAGAAAAAGCTCCATTAACTTATAAATTTATTAATGAGTTGCAGCGGAATATCCCATCGGAAAAGCATTCAAATAAGTAGAATTATAGAATTTTTCCATAATCATGGGATTCCTAAGTTATAGAAACGGAATTCAAAAAGGAGTACGGCAAGAATTCCTTCTTTTTTGAGCCAATTAAAGAAAAGTCTTTTTATCCATTTAACGCTTGCTAGGTGTCAATATTTGTACGAAAAAAGCTGTAATCAGTGATTTTCACTTGATAAAATAATTTATTTGCGATATATTTTTTTTATAATTTCAAGGTATATAATAGGATTTTCCTGGCCAGGGGAATCCTATTTTTTTGTTCTAAAAGGGGGGCACGCTCCATCGCTATCAAGCTAAGAAATACAAATACCCCCAAAACGAGAGAATTGACATCTTCATGTGAAAATGTACATTTTTTTGTTTTGGGGTGTTATAAAATTTTAGCTTGATGGCGATGGGGTGGTACCCCTAATACCCCAGAAGGAAAAGAAAAGTATAATACAGGGCGTTCCATATATCATTGTAAAAGATCATGAAAATAACACTCAAAAATCAATTCTTGGATTCAGCACTCAATTATTAGAAGAGGCTATTTTATAATAATCATCTCAAAAAAAGAAACGAACAAAAATGTTCGTTTCTTTTTCATGGTGTTTAATGCTCAAGAAAACTTATAACCGCATAAGTATATAGAACGACTAGGGCAAAGGCACATATTCCCATAATAATAATCGCTAGTGCGCTTTTCTCTTGTCTAAACCCTATAATTCCAAGAATAAATGCACTCAACATCGTTACCTTAAGCATATTAGAAAGGTTGGGAATTGAATATTTACTCAACCAGGTAGAGAAACTTACAATTGCTAAAAAAGAGAACAAAGTTAGAACAATAGATGATATATTAATGTGCTTCCCATACTTCAAGTGCATTTCGCTACCCCTTTTCTTTTCATTAGTGAATAATAGGTAGATGGCTGTATTTTTATTTTATTCTAAATTTTCTTGAAAGTATAGAACAAAAAGAAGAGGTTGTCTCAAAAATCGCTGAATAGTTACTTTTGGGCAACCTCTTTTCTTTATTTTTACTTTCCTCTAGTTTAGAGATACTTGCTTCTTTTTTAAATTTTTCAAGTTCTTCACGTTCACGCGGAGACAATTTTTCTAGTAGGGGTACCACCCCATCACCATCAAGCTAAGAAATGCAGTAACTCTTTAGAAAACAATTCTAGTTCATCAGAAATTGACAAATTCATAAAAAAAACGCCACCCTTTCCCATGATTATACAGAAAGGATAACGTCTTTTTCGCTTTATGGATAGTACAAAACCTTAGATTGATAGTGATGTGCTCCTAAAGAAGCTTAAAATCTAAATAGTAGCATTTACATGTGTTTGTTATTGAAGTGATTATAAATGAATGGCTCCGAACTTATTTTGAGAAGATAATACAAAAGATGCTTATATGTTAACTATTTTTGTATTAGTTATATAATTATTTAACATTTAACTTTTCTTTTACTTTTGAAGGTACATCATCTTTTTGAATTTCTTCATAGGATTTAACTTCCTTAGAAGATATCTCTGTTTTGTTTTCATCAGCTTGGCTAATATAAAGACATAAAAATGCATTTTCATTTAATTTATGATCTTTTGATGCTTTTTTACTTCTAAATGTAACCTTTTTTTTCACTCCATTTTCATCATAGGCAGGTAAGGTGTAATTACGTAAGGTGTAGCCCTCTATCTTTTCTACTTCACCTTCTCCTTTTATTTGTACATAATACATATCTTTTCCAATCCTATTTAGAGAAGCTCTTTCACATCCTATAACTAAACTAGAAAACAGTATAAATACTGCAAAGATAGTTAAAATTCTTTTCATGCCATTCACTCCTTTTTATGTTCCTTCAGAGAGTATATAGCTGTTTTAATAATTGGAAAATCGAATAAGATTACAAAAAGATTACGATTTTGTAATCTTACATGAAATGAAATAAAAGCATTCGGGATGCAATCACATACTCATCACACTAAGATTTTGAAATATCCCAAAAAGAAAATTTTATATCTTTACGCTTATTTGTGGACATTCAACTTATTTTTTCATTTTGGGGAAGAATGTATTTCTTAAGTTGATAGCAATGGGGTACCACCCACATTTTAACGAAAATATACGCTAAGCAAATTCGATAAAAAAGAATATGGGCTTTCTACTCTAAGGAAAAGCCTACTCTAAGTTTTTATTATAACAACTGGATATCACTGTAAGACCTTAGTTTCTACTTTTCTCTGATTCATTACTAAAGTTAAAATGAACAAAATCACGCTTAAAAATAATATCATGAGAAACACCTGTTGATAACCTTGAGAAAAGTCACGTATAATACCTGCTAAAACAGGAATAAGTCCACCAATCATATATCCTCCTGACTGCATCATGGCAGTCCATGCACTTGCATCTTCCGGTGTATTTGTTTCATCCAACGGTAACATAAGAGCCAACGGAAATAACCCACCAAGCCCAATTCCAAGTAAAATAGAAGGGATCCATGCTGTAGTCAATGGATATATCATGAGTGACAAACCTATTACCACAAAACACACACTACCTAATAACCAAAATGTTCGATTTTTATAAAAATCCGCTAAAGTTGGAATGACAAAGCTACATACCATTTGAACAAATGTAAAGACGGTAACCAGAGTTCCAGCTTGCTGACTATTTAACCCTACACTTTGAGTTGCTGGAGCAAGCCAAGTGGTAATACAATAAAAAATACCTGATTGCAGTCCAAAAAAGACTGTAAACAACCATACCTTCTTATTTTTTAATGGTAATATATTGTTTTGTTTATTATGTGTTTTAGTAGTTTTATCTAGTCTCATAACGGGATACCAGAAGAGAAGAGCAACAATGGTAAACACACTCCAAAATGCAAGTGCCATATTCCAAGAGTCTTTCAATACATGTTGTAAAGGGATAGTCATCCCTGCGCTTAAGGAAGCACCTGTTCCCATTCCAACTGAATATACTCCTATCATTAAACCAATCTTAGTAGGAAACTTCTCCTTAATAAATCCGGATAGCAATGGACCAGCAACCGCAATACCAATACCAATAAATAGAGAGCTAATAAGCAATGTGAGAACTGAATAAGTAAAAACTCTCATACATGTTGCAACTCCAATTAAAATAAGACAAGCTAAAATTGCCTTTTCTGCTCCATACTTCTTGTTCACCTTACCTGTAAGTAATGCAAACACACCCATACATAATACGGGAATAGATGTCAGAAAACTAACGGAAAAGTTGCTCATGTTTAAGTCCTGACGAATTGTCTCTAATAAAGGTGAGATTGATGTGATTCCTATACGTAAATTAATAGAAGCAAAAAATAATGCCAATATATAGATATAGGTTCGTTTTCTATTTTTCAAATTATATATCTCCTCTCTCAAAACATCAATATTGAGTATATCATCTGATGTTTTACGGTGTAATTATTTATTTAATCGTTTCAATAGTAACTCTCTTAAACTGTCCGATAGTGCATCCACCTCAATAATTCTTTCTAGTGCTTCTTTATTGTATTTATTGTGGAATTTAACATGATTGACTTGTGAAATCGATACCCTTTTAGGATGCGATGCAACAAGTTGTAAACAATCACTTGCCGACACATTACCTTCTTGTAGCACTCGACATAGGAAACCGGTATATCCTGTTTGTTGCATTTCAAACGCTAGATTAGGAACGTCATATTTTTTAGCAAGCTTATAACATGGATTCCTTGGCTCGGAAACCTGTATGACTGCTTCTCCGAAAGCGAAGATATCCCCAATATGAACCTTTTCTTCAGTCAAACCGTATACCGTGATATTTTCTCCAAAGAGTGAATCATCTATCATGTTATGGATTATATTGTTCCAATAGGCGTAACGATTATAAGAATACACACACAAAGCTTTATCCTTTCCGCCATGGTCTTTATAGGCTTGTTCATCTCCAAGTAAACCTATTTTCGTTAAAAAAATCCTTCCTTGGACAGAACGCTTTCTTATCGCTGTTGAAATAACAGTTTTTCCATAGCTTAGATTTTCAACTTTGCCAATATTGATGGACTTTACTTGAAAAATAGTTCCTGACATTTTCTATCTCCCTTCATAATTCATAATATCATCTGATGTTTTTAGTTGTTATTTAAGGAGCTTATTTCAGCTCCAAATTTTGAATAGCGTATGTTTGTGCTTTCTCTGCATTTTGATTTGAAATAGCCTGGAACAATTTTTCATGAATAACAGAGTTGTCTTGATAGTCATTTGTATTTAATATCAATTGGGTTAGGATATGACGAAGAACGGGTACAAATGATTGATACAAATCCAACATAACCTGGTTCTTACTTGCTTTTACAATAGATAGATGAAATTGAATATCTGCATCTATATATTCTAAATAATTTCCCTCGTGAAAAGCGTTCTTCCTCTTATTTAAATATCCTTTTAGGAGTAAAAGGTCTTCCTCATCGCGGCGTTTTGCAGCCAGCATAGCTACTTCTTTATCTAACATATTTCTTGCTTCATACACATGGTCTATATTGGCATCTTGTAACCGTTTTTCAAATGAATCTTGTACCATACTTAGTGATACAATACGAGTACCGTGTCCTTGCCGAACCTCTAGTATGCCGGCATGTACTAAGATTTTTATACTTTCTCTTAGCGTCGAGCGTCCTACGCCTAGCTCTTCCATTAATTGTGGCTCTGTAGGAAGTCGATCGCCTACTGCGTACTCACCAGAAAAAATTTTTTCTTGTAGACGTTCTAAGACCTCATCCACTAACTTCCTATGAGAAACTTTCGAAAAAGACTTTTTTGAGTTTATATTCATCTGCTCATCTCCTGTTTTATTCGTTTTTATGATAACCAATTTAAGTTACTTTGACAATGTTATTTTTAGACAATTTAATCTTTCATTGATAATGACATGATTATGTGTCCGGTGCACTAATTATGGGAAAGTTAAGTTCTTATACTCGCCAGAATAAAGTAGCAAAGGCATTAAGAGAAATGGGTAGAATTGAAAAGACTATCTTTATTTTAGATTATCTTTCAGATAAAACGTTACGTAGAAAAGTTCAACGAGGATTAAACAAAGGGGAAGCAATGAATTCACTAGCAAGCAATATTTTTGGGGAAACACGGGGAATTCCGTGAACGTGCTCTCCAAGATCAGTTGCAACGAGCAAGTGTATTAAGTATTCTCATTAATGCCATCATTATATGGAACACCGTATATTTAAGTAAGGCTGTAGAGATGTTAAAAAGTACGCAAGGGTTTAACGAAGAACTATTAAAACATCTCTCACCACTAGGATGGGTGCATATCAATTTTTTAGGTGAGTACCGATTTAATATGAAAGATACTATAACGTTAGAATCTCTTCGTCCTTTACAACAAGCCTAAAAATAAGAGCCGGATTTTTCTTAGAGTAGAAAATCCGGCTCATTTTATGTCGAAATTTGCTTAGAGTATATTTTCGTTAAAATGTGGGCGGCATCCCAAGTTGATGGGCATGTGGTGGTACCCCACACCCATCAACTTAAGGGATATTTTTATACAAAATGCGATCTTTCCACGTAGTATTTTATTATCGTTTATAGATGTTATAAAAGTAGGCATATCAAATAAACCCTGACGGGTTTGAATTTTTTTACTATGCTACCTGATGAGTAGAAGTGATATACTCATACACAACACCCAAAATATCAAAGACTGTCTTTTTCTCGTATCGATGAGATTTTCGTCCGTTGTGCTGTAGGAGGTTAAACAGACGAAGGAGAACCTTTGATAGCTCTTGGGTGTTTTTGTGTAATGCTTGGTGAAAAAGTGAAAAATAATCTTTAATTATGTACATTGCTTTATTATGCTTTATTATGCTTTGTCATATCATTTCACCTCACTTTTCACCTTGGTTTTCAATATATTTCTTTACTACATCTATTGGAGAACCACCAGTAGTTAGTAAGCAAAAACTTCTTGACCAAAACATCTCTTTCCAAAGTTTCTTTTTCACTTGTGGAAAGTCTCTCTTGATTAGTCGAGAACTTGCACTTTTATAAGCATTAATAAATTTTGTCATTTCTGTATTCGGATGTGCCTTGAACAAAATATGAACATGGTCTACATCATGATTCCACTCTATCAGTGTTATGTTGTAATTCTCGGATAACCTGACAAACATGTCTTTTGCATAGTCTGATATATCATCATCGAACACATTTCTTCTGTATTTCACGACCAACACAAGATGATAATACAACAAGAACACTGAATGATTATTGCTATCTAATTTCATTTGTATACCAACCTTTATTCTCTATAAGACTGATTCTATCAGAGGCAAAATAAAAAGCAAAGCCTTTTGGCTACACCAAACCGAAATTCATCTCCCACCTATCGTTGGGCTACGCCCTTCACACGCTTGAGGAAGGAGAATTCTTTCGGGGAATACGTTAAAAATTTGTGACACCTTACATTGTTAACATAATATTTTTATCGTCTCCTTATGTTGATACTTACGCCTTAAGGAATACGGACACGATTCTGGGTATGAAGGGGCACTCTAGGAAAATGTTCAAAGTAATTCTATAAAATTCATTAATGATTTTGATACGTTTCCTTCAAAAAACTTACAGATTGTTTGATTAGCGCTTTTAGAACATTGCTATCAACGTCTGCCATTTTATTAATATAAATACACGATTTTCCAGAGGTGTATTTTCCAAAGCTTTTTAATAGTTCCTCTCTCTTAGGATCACCAGCTGCAAAATATAAACTAATTTTAGCCTTTCTTGGGGAAAAGCCTACTAATGGAGCATCTCCCTCATGACCAGATGCATACTTATAATGGTATGTTCCAAAGCCGATAATGCTTGGTCCCCACATTTTTGCTGTATAACCTGTTGTTTCAGTAAATATATCTAATAATTGATATGCGTTTTCTCGTTTTTTAAGATTTTTAACACTTTCAATAAATTCAATTACACTATTGTTAGTTTCTTTTGTTTTAAGTTTGTACATATCAAAATCACTCCTTTTTAGACATAGGTTTCATAACATATATAATTATAATATAGGGCTCATCATACAAGTCTCTCAACTTTAAAATGCTAACTGCTCCACGTATTACTGAATTTTTTTTATTAATATAAAATGCGGTACGTGAAATTTATTTATCTCTACAGCTAAATAAAAAATAAAAGATGGCTTAACATCAACCATCTTTTATGGCCCAGTACCTAAAAAAAACGCCATCCTTTCCTTTGATTCTACAGAAAGAATAGCGCTTTTTTGTTATACGGCTATAAAAAAGTTCAAATGTTCGTATTATCGCTTTTAGTAATGGCTAATTATATCATTTCCATTCACAATCAAAATATAGGAATGATTTCTTTAGCAATACACAGCAGACTTTGATTTAAGATAATACAAATACTCTATTCCTGCATCAGTGATCTTTGTACCTGCCCGTCCTCTGCCTTTTACGACGAATCCTTCACTTTCTAAAATATCCAGGCGACGGCGAATTTGCTGAGGAGATAAAATAAAGTCTGATTCTTTGCTTTTATTTGAAAGCAGATCTCTGCTTGCCGCTTTTCCCTTTTCGTTGCATTGCTTGATTACTTCCAAGATAAAAACATGCTCCTTCATTTCCAGTATACTTCCACATATGGAATGTTCGGATGTCACGCTGCCCCCCTCTTGTCCCATCATGGACGGAAGATCTCCTATCGTCACGATATTTCCCTCACAAATCGTTAGCATATAATCAATTGTGCTTTTTAGTTCTCGTATATTTCCAGGCCATTCATATTGCATGAAATACTCCAGTACATCTTGTTCTATCTTTACCCATTTTCCGCTCTTTGTGATGAAATGCTTAATCAAAATTGGTATATCCGCCCTTCTCTCAATGAGTGGTGGAATACAGAGATTAAGTACATTCAGTCGGTAAAATAAATCGGCTTTGAATGAACCGGCACGTATCTTTCCTTGAAGATCTTTATTTGTTGCGGTAATCACTCGAACATTAACAGGTATAATTCTTACACCGCCGATTCTTCGGATTTCTCCCTCCTGCAGAACGCGCAGCAGATGTGATTGAACTGTAAGACTTATGTCGCCGATTTCATCCAAAAAGATAGTTCCGTTATCCGCTAATTCAAACAGACCTTTCTTGCCCCCCTTTTGTGCTCCTGTAAATGTCCCTTCTTCGTAACCGAACAATTCACTTTCAAGCAGGTTCTCTGTTAATGCGCTACAGTTTACAGCCAGAAACGGTCCGTTTTTTCGCAATGAATGCTCATGAATAGCATGGGCAAACAGTTCTTTTCCTGTTCCTGTATCACCCTGAATTAAAATTGGATGTTCTGATAATGCAAGTTTCTTGGCGATTCGCTTACGCTCTTTCATTATAGTATGTTCGCCGATAATATCCTGAAATCCGTATTTAGTATGAAATCCTTTATTACGCATTTCTCTTTGCGCTGTTTTTTCAATTTCAAAGGCTTGATGTACACTCTTAAAAGTTGCGACAATTGTATTTTCTTGCACCATTTGCAATCGAAAAATTACAACATCCACGCCATCTATGTTGAAGAACTTGCTTTCATCCTTTCCATTCATGATGAAATCGGTAATATCCCGACGGCTCATCACATGTTCTATATGCTCATTAACCACATCTTGTGCCACAATATGAAACAATGCCGTAAGACGTTCATTGATTACCGTAATCCGTCCTTCCTGGTTAACGACCAATATTCCATCATCGACAGTTCCCAACACATTTTGGATATGCTCGCTCATCTGCTTAGCATCCCGCTCTGCATGTAATAGCTTACGTTGTAATTCAATGATATTGCTAATATACCTTTCTGAAACCTTCGAGGATATATCCTTGTTCAAACCGCAACATTCTACAACCTCCAGGATTGTTGTCATATCAAAAAGACGTACGCCTATATCGATTACTTCTTTTATGTAAGAAGGGCACAGATGTGTTTCTCCTGGCGAAACGGCAATTCGAACATCATCATAAAACAATACCCCCTTCCGAAAAGGGATAAATTGAATATGATCGATACCAAGTTGATATAAGGATTCAATAAGATTTATAGTTGCATCATCATTATCATTCACCACCAGAACTGATGAATCTTCAGGTATTCTTAAAAGTTTATCAATATATTCATGATGAACTGTTCTCTTTCCCACAATTATTTCCTCAGCATTCACGCTATACATATCATTTGTTTGATCATAAACAGAAGCTGATGAATACAAGATAATTGTATCTTCAAGGGACTGCGGTATTCCCTCATCCGCAGCATAGCTTTTAATATGAACATAGTCCCCAAGCAATTGTTCCAGTTGCTCCTGTAAGGCTTGCTTTGTTTTTAAGCTTCCAGCTATGAGTGTAAGTGAAAATTTTGACATTAAAACACCTGCCTACGTTTAAATTGGTTCTATTATATCGCCAAAAAAGAACAATAAAAACCAAAAACTCGAATCTTACCATAAAAATCCCCTTAAAAATCAATCTATTAATACTGGCACAGATATTGCATATATAAATCGATGAAGTGTCCGAGGTTATGAAAAGGAGGTAAACAGCAGAATACGCGAAAAAGAACATAGTCTATTGGCGGCACGGTAAGCATTCTATTTCAACCCATTTATTTTAAATACAAAGGAGGAACACATATGAGCCAACTACACGAACAGACTATTTCGCTTGGAAAAAAAGAGAAAAAAATTAATGTTTTTGTATTGCTGTTCGGCATTCTCGTAATAGCGACCCTATTAACTTATTTTTTGCCGACCGGAGAATATGCACGGATTGAAGTAAATGACCGGACAACTGTAGACCCAAATTCTTTTAAATCGATAGCATCAACTCCGGTCGGATTTTTCGATATGATAAAAGCTGTTCATACGGGAATGGTAGAAGCCGGCAATATTATATTTTTCTTATTGATTATCGGAGGATTTTTCGGCGTCTTAAGAGCAACAGGTACGGTTGATGTGCTTATCGCTACAATGGCTAGGAAGTTGGCGACACGTGAAAAACTATTGATTCCTGTCGTGACGCTGTTTTTCGCTGTAGGTGGCTCTTTAATGGGGATGGCGGAAGAAACACTGGCTTACCTTCCTCTTATCATTCCGCTGGCGTTGGCTCTGGGATTTGATGCAATTACAGGAACTGCTATCGTCATAGTAGGAGCATTGTCAGGGTTTACAACTGCCATCATGAATCCTTTCACAGTAGGACTTGCCCAAGGAATCGCAGAATTACCGATGTTCTCAGGCATAGTGTTTCGTCTTATTTTATTTGTTATCATCTACGTTGTTTCAGTTCTTTATATCTATCGTTACGCAATGAAGGTAAAGAAAAATCCTTCTATAGGAATCTACGGAAAGTACACAAAAGAAGACGCGAAAAAGTTACTGCAATCAAGTGGGAAGTTAACAACAAGACATAAGTTCATCTTAGGAGCTTTTGTAATTAATTATATCGTTTTGGCGTTTGGTGTAATCAAATTCCAATGGTATATTACAGAAATTACATCTTTATTCCTTTTATTGACAATAATAATTGGAATCATCGGCAAGCTATCTGCAGATCAGATTGTTAACTCTTTTATTAACGGCTCTGCATCCTTGCTCGGCGGTGCTTTGATTATTGGTGTATCGCGCGCCATTCTTGTTGTATTGAATGAGGGACATATCGTTGACCCTATGCTGCACCAATTATCTGTATCAATCAAGCATATTCCGGACTATTTAAGCGTTGTTGGCATGTACAATTTCCAGGCTCTTATTCATTTTGTTCTAGCATCTGGCACTGGTCATGCGATGCTGACAATGCCGATTATGGTGCCACTTGCAGACTTATTGGGTATTACACGCCAAACTGCAGTGTTATCTTTCTCTTTTGCTGATGGAATCGGAAATATGATTTTTCCGACCGCTACGACCTTAATGGCAGGCTTGGCGATTGCAGGAATTTCTTGGACAAAATGGGCAAAGTGGATTCTGCCACTTGTGTTCATTCACTATCTCATCGGATTAGTAGCTGTTATCATAGCTCACTTCATAGGATATGGTCCATTCTGATTTGAACTACCCCCCCTTTCACTTCGTTTAGAAGAGGGGGATTCCTAAGTAAAGAGTTCTATCGAACTCTAATTTATTAGGCTATCT
>NZ_MAOG01000053.1:0-58282 GCF_001884205.1 Bacillus sp. NH11B
TTAAGCTCTCTAGCGCCGATGGTAGTTGGGACCTTGTCCCTGTGAGAGTAGGACGTCGCCAAGCAACTAAAACACGAGTCATTTGACTCGTGTTTTTTCGTGTTTTCTTTTATAATTCATAGTAATTTAAAAAATCTTTACTTAAAGAATCGTCCTTTTGATTAAAGATTGTGAAATGTGGCTAGGATAGTGAATAAGCAAAAGAGTTGCAAATTTTTTTAATACGTATATAATTAAAGTCAAAGATAGTCAAAGTCAATAAAGGTGGCGGATAAATGAGAAATATATCTGATATCATTGAGAAATATCTAAAGCAAGTTATTGACTTAAGTAATAATAATGTGATTGAAATCAAGAGGAATGAGATCGCGGATCGATTCGATTGTGTTCCGTCTCAAATCAACTATGTAATCAATACCCGTTTTACGTTAGAAAGAGGATTCGTAGTAGAAAGTAAACGAGGTGGAGGAGGTTACATTCGCATTATAAAAGTCAAACTGCATGACGATATAGACATTATTGATCAAATGCTTCATATGATTGATCATAGCGTTGCACAAGGAAATGCAGAAAGTATGGTTATACGTTTAATAGAAGAGGGCATCATAACAAATCGTGAAGCTAAACTTATGTTAAGTGTACTAGATCGTTCTGTATTATTAATGGATGTTCCTTCTCGAGATGAACTTAGGGCTCGAATATTATGCGCAATGTTAAGAACACTGAAATATAAATAAATATAACTTTTGTAAAAAATGATAACTAAGATAATGCAGTTTAATATTGTAGAGATTTTGAAAGGCAACATGTGCTTTTATTAAATGGATTAAGGCAAGAGAACAATCTAGTAATGTATGAAAAGTATCATGAGATAGATCGTTCCTGTTGTAAAGGTGGGGATAGCGATGACTTGTCAAAATTGTAATATAAGACCAGCAACTTTACATTATACAAAAGTAATCAACGAAAAAAAGGCGGAAGTTCATCTTTGTGAGCAATGTGCAGAACAAAGTGGCTATACGTCTTTCTTTCAATCACAGCAGTCTAATTTTTCATTCAATGAACTATTAGCTGGATTATTACATGGTGAATCAGCAATGTTTGAAGAAGGACAAAATACATTTTCAAATACAAATATACTAAGATGTCCAGATTGTAAGATGACATATGAACAATTTACAAAAGTGGGACGCTTTGGTTGTGCTTCTTGCTACGATACATTTAAAGAGCATTTAAAACCATTATTAAAACGTCTACACGGTGGACATACAGATCATTGTGGAAAAATTCCAGAGCGTATAGAAGGAAATATCCACTTAAAGAAAGAATTAGATGAACTAAAACTCACTCTGAAGCAATCTGTACAAAAAGAGGAGTTTGAGAAAGCTGCTGAAATACGAGATGAAATTCGAGGTCTTGAAAATCAGCTTAGTGAGCATAGAGAGGGGGAATAGTTCTATGTCACTGGACAGAATTATGAACGAAGCAATTAGTCCGTGGATGAAGGGAGATGGCCCTGATTCTGATATTGTTTTAAGTAGTCGAATTCGTTTGGCTCGTAATTTAAAAAAATATCAATTCTCTACTATGCAAAACGAGAAAGAAGCTAAACAGATTCATGAATTATTTAAGAAGCAGTTTGTAAATAAACCGGTAGAACCTTTTGGGAAGTTTGAGCTATTAAAAATGAATGAATTAAATCCTCTTCAAAGGAGGGTTTTAGTTGAGAAGCATTTAATTAGTCCGAATCTTGCAGGAACAGAATACGGAGCATGTTTACTATCAGAAAGTGAACATATTAGTATCATGCTTAATGAAGAGGATCACGTTAGGATTCAGTGCTTATTCTCAGGGTTACAGTTATCAAAGGCGCTTCAGAGTGCCAATCAAATAGATGATTGGATCGAGGAAGAGGTTGAATACGCTTTTGATGAATCACTTGGATATATTACGAGTTGTCCTACTAACGTTGGTACAGGATTAAGGGCCTCTGTAATGATTCATTTACCGGGACTCGTTTTAACGAAAAGGATTAACCGTATTATACAGGTAATTCAAAAATTAGGGCTAGTAGTAAGAGGAATATACGGTGAAGGTAGCGAAGCGTTAGGTAATATATTTCAAGTGTCCAATCAAATGACGCTAGGTAAAGCAGAAGAAGATATTATTGCAGATTTAAAGAGTGTCATTCAACAAATTATACAACAAGAAAAAATAGCTAGAGAATTAATCGTACAAAATTCGAGCATTGAGCTTGAAGATAAAGTATATCGTTCTTACGGTATACTCTCCAATAGTCGTTTAATCCAATCAGCGGAAGCGGCTACTTGTTTATCAGATGTACGACTTGGTATTGACCTAGGATATATAAAAGGGATATCAAGAAATATTTTGACTGAGTTAATGGTCCTTACTCAGCCAGGCATTTTGCAGCAATATGCAGGAGGGCCTTTAGGGCCAGAAGAAAGAGATTACCGAAGAGCAACCTTAATCCGTGAGCGATTACGTATTGAACAAAACTAAGCGCAAGTAGGAGGCGATTTCTATGATGTTTGGAAGATTTACAGAACGAGCACAGAAAGTATTAGCTTTATCTCAAGAGGAAGCAATTCGCATTGGGCATAATAATATTGGTACAGAACATATTTTACTTGGGCTTGTACGCGAAGGCGAAGGGATTGCAGCAAAAGCGTTAATTGCTCTTGGATTAAGTCCAGAGAAAGTTCAAAAAGAGGTAGAAGCATTAATTGGGCGTGGAACAGAAGCTTCACAAACAGTACATTACACACCTCGTGCTAAAAAGGTTATTGAGTTGTCTATGGATGAAGCGCGTAAGCTGGGCCATTCCTACGTTGGAACAGAACATGTTTTACTTGGTTTAATCCGTGAAGGTGAAGGGGTAGCGGCACGTGTTTTAAACAATTTAGGTGTAAGTCTAAACAAGGCAAGGCAACAAGTACTGCAACTCCTTGGAAGTAACGAAGCTAGTTCAGGTCACCAAGGCGGTTCGTCAACAAATGCAAATACACCTACACTTGACAGTTTAGCACGCGACTTAACAGTTGTTGCACGTGAAAATCGTTTAGATCCTGTTATTGGACGTAGTAAAGAAATTCAACGTGTAATTGAAGTGTTAAGCCGTAGAACAAAAAACAATCCAGTATTAATTGGAGAACCTGGTGTAGGTAAGACAGCAATTGCAGAAGGATTAGCACAGCAAATTGTAAATAATGAAGTTCCTGAAACTTTAAGAGATAAGCGTGTTATGACATTAGATATGGGGACAGTTGTAGCTGGAACAAAATATCGTGGTGAATTTGAAGACCGTTTAAAGAAAGTGATGGATGAAATTCGTCAAGCAGGCAATATTATTCTATTTATTGATGAGCTTCATACATTAATTGGTGCAGGTGGAGCAGAGGGTGCAATTGATGCGTCAAATATTTTAAAACCATCTTTAGCTCGTGGTGAATTGCAATGTATTGGGGCGACAACTTTAGATGAATATCGTAAATATATTGAAAAAGACGCAGCTTTAGAGAGACGTTTTCAGCCAATCCATGTTGATGAGCCGAGTTTAGAGGAATCAATTCAAATTTTGAAAGGCTTACGTGATCGTTACGAGGCGCATCACCGTGTATCTATTACAGATGATGCAATCGATGCGGCTGTAAAACTTTCAGATCGTTATATTACAGATCGTTTCTTACCTGATAAAGCAATTGATTTAATTGATGAGGCTGCATCAAAAGTACGTTTACGTTCTTACACAACACCGCCGAACTTAAAAGAGCTTGAAGTGAAGCTTGAGGAAATTAGAAAAGAAAAAGATGCAGCTGTACAAAGTCAAGAATTTGAAAAAGCTGCTTCCTTACGTGATATGGAACAACGTTTACGTGAAAAGTTAGAAGATACAAAACGCCAGTGGAAAGAGCAACAAGGAAAAGAAAATTCAGAAGTAACAGTAGAAGACATTGCAAATGTCGTTTCCACATGGACACGTATCCCAGTTTCTAAACTTGCACAAACAGAGACAGATAAATTATTAAACTTAGAATCAATTTTACATGATCGTTTAATTGGTCAAGATGAAGCAGTCGTAGCTGTGGCAAAAGCTGTTCGTCGTGCAAGAGCAGGATTAAAAGATCCGAAGCGCCCAATTGGTTCATTTATTTTCTTAGGACCAACAGGTGTAGGTAAAACGGAACTTGCAAGAGCGTTAGCGGAATCTATGTTCGGTGATGAGGATGCGATGATTCGTATCGATATGTCTGAGTACATGGAGAAGCATTCTACTTCTCGTTTAGTTGGATCTCCTCCAGGATATGTTGGATATGAAGAAGGTGGACAATTAACAGAGAAAGTTCGTCGTAAGCCATATTCAGTTGTCCTATTAGATGAGGTAGAGAAAGCTCATCCTGATGTGTTTAATATTTTACTACAAGTATTAGAAGATGGTCGTTTAACGGATTCTAAAGGGCGTACAGTTGATTTCCGTAATACAATTGTTATTATGACGTCTAACGTCGGTGCAGAAGCGTTAAAACGTAATAAACATCTTGGCTTTAACGTACAAGATGAGAGCCGCGATTATTCAGATATGAAAGGTAAAGTAATGGATGAACTGAAAAAGGCATTCCGTCCAGAATTCTTAAACCGTATTGATGAAATTATCGTGTTCCATATGCTTGAGAAAAAACATATTCAAGAGATTGTAACACTTATGGTTAATCAGTTAGTGAAGCGCTTAAAAGAACAAGAGATTGAATTACACCTAACAGAAGGAGCGATTGCAGCGATTGCTGATAAAGGATTTGATCGTGAATACGGTGCTCGTCCACTTCGTAGGGCAATTCAGAAGCATGTGGAAGATAGACTGTCAGAAGAACTGTTAAAAGGCGCTATTGAGAAAGGACAAAAAGTTATCTTTGATGTAGAAGGAGAATCATTTGTCATTCATAGTGCGGAAAAGGTAAAATAAGTATAGACAAACAAAGAGGGCTACGCGATAGCCCTCTTTCTTGTACGAGAAGGATAAACGTTTATAGATGAAAGTGAAGTGAACTATAAAAAGATATGGCTAAAAAGAAAACGAAGTTTACATGTCAAGAATGTGGTTATCAGTCACCAAAATATATGGGGAAATGTCCTGGATGTGGTCAATGGAATACACTTGTTGAAGAGATGGAACCGGTTGTATCATCAAGGCGCCTTAATTATGCCAATGCAATCCAATCAGAAGTAACAAAACCAAGACGTCTAACAGAAGTAGAAACAAAGTCAGAGGCGCGTATTGAAACGAAATTCCAAGAGTTTAACCGTGTACTCGGTGGTGGGATTGTAGATGGGTCCTTAGTACTTATTGGTGGAGACCCTGGGATTGGAAAATCAACATTGTTATTACAAATTTCATCGCAATTAGCAGATTCTTCATATGATGTACTATACATATCAGGTGAGGAGTCAGCAAAGCAGATTAAACTTCGTGCAGATCGTTTGGATGTAAAGGGTAGTAATCTATTTGTTGTAGCAGAGACTGATTTACAGCGAATTGCAGCGCACATTGAAGAGATGAATCCAGCTTTTGTTGTTATTGACTCCATTCAGACGATACATTTACCTGAAGTGACGTCAGCCCCAGGGAGTGTAGCACAAGTACGTGAATGTACAGCAGAATTAATGAAACTTGCAAAGACGAAAGGGATTCCTATTTTTATCGTCGGACATGTGACAAAAGAGGGGGCAATTGCAGGACCACGTATGCTAGAACATATGGTTGATGCAGTTCTTTACTTTGAAGGAGATCGTCACCATACATATCGTATTTTGCGAGCTGTGAAGAACCGTTTTGGTTCCACAAATGAAATGGGTATCTTTGAAATGAAGGAACTAGGTCTTGCAGAAGTACTAAATCCTTCTGAAATTTTCCTTGAGGAACGACCAGTTGGAGTTGCAGGATCCACAGTGGTCGCTTCAATGGAAGGAACAAGACCGGTTTTAGTAGAAATACAAGCATTAATCTCCCCTACTAGTTTTGGGAATCCTCGAAGAATGGCGACGGGAATTGATCATAACCGCGTTTCACTTATTATGGCAGTGCTAGAAAAAAGAACAGGTTTATTGTTGCAAAATCAAGACGCATATTTAAAAGTTGCGGGTGGCTTGAAATTAGATGAACCAGCAATCGATTTAGCTGTCGCCTTAAGTATTGCTTCAAGTTTCAGAGATAAAGCTACTGCACCAACCGATGCGGTAATAGGAGAAGTAGGCCTAACTGGAGAAATAAGAAGAGTATCAAGAATTGAACAACGTGTACAAGAAGCAGCGAAATTAGGATTTCAACGTGCTATTATTCCTAGAAAAAATTTGGGAGGATGGACAATTCCAGATGGGATTGAGGTAGTAGGTGTTTCTAATTTAGGAGAAGCGCTTCGTTTGACATTAGGAGGCTAGGCTATGGAGGAAAACAAGCAACGTGTTAAAAGTATGATTAACATTCTACAGCTTGTTGCCCCGGGAACACCACTACGCGAAGGGATAGATAACGTACTTCGTGCGCAAACTGGAGGGCTAATTGTTCTTGGGTATAATGAGCAGATTAAAAGTATTGTTGATGGAGGATTTCACATTAATTGTGCATTCTCACCGGCTAGTTTATATGAATTAGCAAAAATGGATGGAGCACTTATTTTAAATGAAACTGGGAGCAAAATTTTAATTGCAAATGCACAATTAGTTCCAGATCCATCCATTGATTCTATTGAAACAGGTATGCGTCACCGAACGGCAGAGCGTGTAGCGAAGCAGACGGCTAGCCTTGTTGTTGCTATTTCACAAAGACGTAACGTAATTACACTATATCAAGGGAATTTACGTTATACACTAAAAGATATAGGTGTAATTTTAACAAAAGCAAACCAAGCTATTCAAACGTTAGAAAAATATAAAGCTGTATGGAATGATGGGATAACGAATTTGGGCATTCTAGAATTTGAAGAGGTCGTTACAATGTCCGAAGTAGTTCACGTTTTACATAGTGTTGAAATGGTACTGCGTATTAAAAATGAAATATTGAGCTACATTCATGAGTTAGGAACGGAAGGAAGGTTAATTCGTTTACAACTTACAGAATTACTGGCCGACTTAGAAGCAGAGGCAGCGTTATTAATTAAGGATTATTATCAAGAAAAAACGCAGGATCACCATCAAATTTTGAAAAAGTTACAAGATCTTGCAAATACACAGCTTTTAGAGGATAGCGATTTAGTTAAATTGCTTGGCTATCCAGGGCAAATGAGCTTAGAAGAAAGTGTGACACCGAGGGGATACCGAATCACAAGCAAAATTTCTCGTGTTCCACCACTTATCATTGAAAATTTAATTAATCGATTTAAAACATTGCAAGGTGTTTGTCGTGCAACTATTAATGAATTGGATGATGTGGAAGGAATTGGGGAAGTTAGGGCGAAGAAAATACGAGAGGGCCTAAAAAGAATTCAAGAGCATCTCTATATGAGTAGACACAATTAAGAATATTACATTGATTCCATAATATAACGACACTAGAACATTTTTGGTATATGATATGGTATATTGGTAAATAAAACTATTTACAAAAAAACACGTCCGCTTTTGCATTCGGCGTTTTGATTAGCAAAACAATGGTTAATAATGAGTAGGAGGTGGTTGGATGTTAAAACGGATCGTACAGCTCTTCTTTTTAGTGATCGGGGGAGCGTTAGGGATTTACTTAATCCCAAAAGTTATTAATGTATTAGACATCGGTGCTGTTCCTTTATTGGAGGGATCGTATGTTCGTGCAATTATTGGTGCAATTATTTTATTTTTAACAACATTTTGGCTTGTAGATTATATTGTTCAACTTATTAAGCATATTGAAGAGGCACTTGTAAAGGCGCCTGTAGCAGATGTTTTATTTGGTACATTAGGGTTGATCTCTGGTCTTATTGTTGCATATTTAATTTTAATACCAATTCGAGAATTTACAATTCCAGTTATTAGCACAGTGTTGCAAGTATTCTTTACTCTTTTACTTGGGTATTTAGGATTCCAAGTAGGATTTAAAAAGAGGAATGAATTGCTAGGGTTATTTACATTACCCCAACGCGGAGGTAAGAAGAAAAACAATAGCGAGAACGAAGAGGCAGAGGTAGAAAAATCTACAACTCATTGGAAAATTCTCGATACGAGTGTAATTATTGATGGACGTATTGCTGATATTTGCCAAACGAAATTTTTAGAAGGAACAATTGTGATTCCACAATTCGTATTAGAAGAGCTTCAGCATATTGCCGATTCTTCCGATGCTTTAAAGCGTAATCGTGGTCGCAGAGGATTAGACATTTTAAATCGTATTCAAAAAGAGATGCCAATTCCGGTAGAAATTTATGAAGGCGATTTCGAGGATATCCAAGAAGTGGATAGCAAACTTGTAAAGTTAGCGAAAGTCACTGGTGGAACTGTAGTAACGAATGATTTCAACTTAAATAAAGTTTCTGAATTACAAGGAGTAACTGTGTTAAACATTAATGATTTAGCGAATGCAATTAAACCAGTTGTACTCCCTGGTGAAGAATTAAGTGTTTATGTTGTGAAAGACGGTAAAGAACAAAATCAAGGTGTTGCATACTTAGATGATGGCACGATGATTGTAGTAGAAGACGGTAGAGAATATGTCGGCTCGCAACTTAATGTACTTGTTACGAGTGTGTTGCAAACATCGGCTGGTCGTATGATTTTCGCCAAACGTAAATTATTAGAAAAAGCATTATAAGTAGAGGATTATTAATATGTATACATTAATTATTCCAGCAGCGGGACAAGGAAAACGGATGGGTGCTGACAAAAATAAGTTATTCTTACTTATAAATGAAGTGCCGATTATTGTGCATACATTACGTGCTTTTGAAAAAGATAGAGCATGCAAAAGTATTATTATGGCAATTAACGAAGAAGAACGCCCGTATTTTGAGGAGTTAATGCAGAAGTACCCAGTTGAAAAACAGGTGCAATTTATTCAAGGCGGGGCTGAAAGGCAAGATAGCGTATATAATGCGCTTCAGCATGTGAGCGGAGTCGAGTATGTTCTCGTACACGATGGTGCGCGCCCGTTCGTAACGAATAAAATGATACAAGATGTATTAACTACAGCAGAGAAATATGGTGCTTCCATTTGTGCGGTGCCAGTGAAGGATACCATTAAGAAAGTAGAACAGGGTGTTGTTGTTGAAACGGTAGAACGTTCTCAGCTTCAAGCGGTTCAAACACCGCAAGGATTTTCTGTTCCTCTTTTATTAGAGGCCCATAGAAGTGCAAAGCAAAGTTGTTTTCTTGGTACAGATGATGCAAGTCTCGTAGAACGTGTCGGGAAGCAAGTAGGCGTAGTACAGGGGAGTTACTATAATATTAAAGTGACGACTCCAGAGGATTTACTAATTGCTGAAAGTTTCCTTCATGTTCAGAAGAAATAGAAGTGATGGTATTATAGTAAAGAAAAGCTCGGCAGTTGCCGAGCTTTTCTTTATAGGGATAGCAATATAATATAGAATTCATAAAGTAGTTTAGACTGAGGAGGATGTAAAGAATGTTTCGAATTGGACAAGGTTTTGATGTACATGAATTTGCGGAAGGTAGACCGTTAATTATCGGCGGAATTACAATTCCTTATGAAAAAGGATTAATCGGTCACTCGGATGCAGATGTATTGTTACATACGATTGCTGACGCATGTCTAGGGGCAATTGCAGCAGGAGATATTGGAAAGCATTTTCCTGATACAGATCCTGCCTTTAAAGATGCGGATTCAGCTGTATTGTTACAAAAGGTTTGGGAATTTGTGCGTGAACAAGGTTATGAGCTAGGGAACCTAGATTGTACAATTATTGCCCAAAAGCCAAAAATGGCACCGCATATTGAATGTATGCGTAAACGCATTAGTGAACTATTAGAAACGTCTATTGATAATATTAATGTAAAGGCAACAACAACAGAAAAATTAGGATTTACAGGTAGAGAAGAAGGGATTGCTTCTCAAGCGGTTGTTTTATTACAGAAAAAATAGTGGTTTTTAATTCGTAAGATGGATAATCACGTTTTTTTGGTGTACAATTATAGAATGTGTTGACATTAAGATTGGAAGGTGTACCAATTATGGAAAAGCAAGTGAGAGTGCGCTATGCGCCAAGTCCAACAGGACACTTACATATCGGAAATGCGCGTACGGCATTATTTAATTATTTATTTGCTCGTCATCAAGATGGTAAGTTTATTATTCGTATTGAAGATACTGATGTAAAACGTAATGTTGCTGGTGGAGAAGAAAGCCAATTAAAATACTTGAAATGGCTCGGTATGGACTGGGATGAAGGTGTTGATGTTGGTGGTGAATTCGGACCATATCGTCAAACAGAGCGTTTAGATCTTTATAAAAAATTATATGTAGATTTATTAGAGCGTGGTTTAGCTTACAAATGTTATATGACAGAAGAAGAGCTAGAAGCAGAGCGTGAAGGTCAAATCGCTCGTGGTGAAACACCGCGTTATGCAGGAAATCACCGTGATTTAACTGAAGAGCAAATGAAAGAGTTTGAGGCTGAAGGCCGCATTCCAAGCATTCGCTTCCGTGTACCAACTGATCGCGATTACACGTTTAAAGATATCGTAAAAGATGAAGTTGCATTCCATTCAAATGATTTTGGCGATTTCGTTATCGTGAAAAAAGATGGAATTCCAACTTATAACTTTGCGGTAGCAGTAGATGATCACTTAATGGAAATTACACACGTACTTCGTGGTGATGATCATATTTCAAACACGCCAAAACAAATGATGATTTATGAAGCTTTCGGTTGGGATATCCCGCAATTCGGTCATATGACTTTAATTGTAAATGAAAGCCGTAAAAAGCTAAGTAAGCGTGACGAATCTATTATTCAATTTATTGAGCAATATAAAGAGCTTGGGTATCTTCCAGAAGCAATCTTTAACTTTATTGCACTATTAGGTTGGTCACCAGTAGGAGAAGAAGAAATTTTCTCTCAAGATGAGTTTATCAAAATGTTTGATGCAGCTCGTTTATCAAAATCACCTGCATTATTTGATTCTCAAAAACTAAAATGGATGAACAACCAATATATGAAAAAGCAAAATTTAGATGCGGTTGTTGAACTAAGCTTACCGCATTTAGTGAAAGCGGGCCGCGTAGGTGAAAACTTAAGCGAACAAGAACAAGTTTGGGTTCGTGATGTAATTGCTTTATATCATGACCAAATGAGTTTTGGAGCTGAAATTGTAGAGCTTTCTGAAATGTTCTTTAAAGATCATGTTGATCATGAAGAAGAAGGACAAGAAGTATTGAAAGGTGAACAAGTACCTGAAGTACTTCGTACATTTGCCAATCAATTAGAAGCTCTAGAAGCAATGGAGCCAGCAGCAGTTAAGGCGGCTATTAAAGCAGTTCAAAAGGAAACAGGACATAAAGGTAAAAACTTATTTATGCCAATCCGTGTTGCTACTACTGGACAAACACATGGTCCAGAACTTCCTAATGCGATTGCTCTTCTTGGAAAAGAAAAAGTTTTAAATCGTATTCAAAAAGTAATTGGTTAACATTTTCTAGGTTTAGCAATATAATAAGTATACCTAAAATCTAATAAGGAAAAGCGACGAGAAGGAGAAGTAGAAAATCAGGCTTTTTACAGAGAGAACCACCCTTAGGCTGGAAGTGGTTTATAAGCGGATTTTTGAAATGCCCCTTCGAGTCTTCTGTTGAACAGCGAAGCATTTCGCGGAACGTCTTAGGGCGCAAAGTAAACAGAAGCGGTTTAAACCGTTATCATGGATGAGTTTGAGGCTTCTTTAGCCTAAACAGAGTGGAACCGCGCTTATAAGGCGTCTCTGTCTATATGACAGAGGCGTCTTTTTTTTATACCATGTAAATGGGTGTGAGTATAAGTTTTATCCCCTTGTATAAAGATTTAGGAGTAAGTGGGGATTTAGGGGATTTAGTTCACTCGAAAAAAGCAGCCCATAAAGGGGAGGGAACATCGATGTTTAAGAGGCTTCGGGAAGATATTGAAGTCGTTTTTGAACAGGATCCAGCGGCACGAAGTTATTTCGAAGTCATTTTAACTTACTCTGGATTACATGCAGTTTGGGCTCATCGAATTGCACATGCTTTTTATAAAAGGAATTTTTTCTTTATGGCACGTTGGATTTCGCAGGTTAGTCGTTTTTTTACTGGTATTGAGATTCATCCAGGAGCAACTATTGGTCGTCGTTTTTTCATTGATCATGGAATGGGGGTTGTGATTGGCGAAACGTGTGAAATTGGCGAAAATGTAACAATTTATCAAGGTGTCACATTAGGTGGTACAGGTAAAGAAAAAGGAAAGAGGCACCCTACAATTCAGGATAATGTATTAATTGCAACAGGTGCTAAAGTACTAGGCTCTATCACTGTTGGAGAGAATTCTAAAATTGGAGCAGGATCTGTCGTGTTAAAGGAAGTTCCTGCGCATTCTACAGTTGTAGGTATACCTGGCCGAGTCGTTATTCAAAATGGAGTAAAGATTGGTCAAGAATTAAATCATTCTGATCTTCCGGATCCGATTTTTGATAAATTAAAGGTTATGGAAGCAGAACTTGATAAATTGAGAAAGCAACTTGAAGTGAAGGTAGAAAGGAAGGATAAAAATGACTATTCACATTTATAATACGTTAACGCGTCAAAAAGAAGAGTTTATGCCATTAGAAGAAAATAAGGTAAAGATGTATGTGTGCGGACCTACAGTGTATAACTACATTCACATTGGGAATGCAAGACCACCTATGGTATTTGATACAGTACGTCGTTACTTAGAATATAAAGGATATGAAGTGCAGTATGTATCTAACTTTACTGACGTGGATGATAAATTAATTAAGGCGGCAAACGAATTAGGTGAAGATGTACCGACAATTGCTGATCGTTTTGTTGAAGCGTACTTTGAAGATGTAACAGCGCTAGGTTGCAAACATGCGACGGTTCATCCGCGTGTAACGGAAAATATGGATATCATTATTGAATTTATTCAAGAACTTGTGAATAAAGGGTATGCATATGAATCAGAAGGTGATGTGTACTTTAGAACGAAAGAATTCGAGGGTTACGGTAAATTATCGCATCAACCAATCGCAGACTTACGTCACGGTGCACGTATTGAAGTAGGAGAAAAGAAACAAGACCCTCTTGACTTTGCTTTATGGAAGGCTGCGAAAGAAGGAGAAATCTTCTGGGAAAGCCCATGGGGGAAAGGACGCCCAGGATGGCATATTGAATGCTCAGCGATGGCGCGTAAATATTTGGGGGATACAATTGATATTCATGCTGGTGGTCAAGACTTGGCATTCCCTCATCATGAAAACGAAATCGCACAGTCTGAGGCGTTGACTGGAAAAACATTTGCACGTTACTGGATGCATAATGGATATATTAATATTGATAATGAGAAAATGTCTAAGTCACTTGGAAACTTTATTTTAGTTCACGATATTATTAAGCAATATGATCCGCAGTTAATTAGATTCTTTATGTTATCAGTACATTACCGTCATCCAATTAACTTTAGCGAAGAGTTATTACAAAGTACGAATAATGGGCTAGAAAGAATTAAAACAGCTTACGGTAATTTAAAGCATCGTATGGAGAGTAGTGCAGATTTAACAGATCATAATGAGAAATGGTTAGCTGAAATGGAAAAATTCCAGGCTGCATTTGAAGAAGCAATGGATGATGATTTCAATACGGCTAATGCGATTACTGAATTATATAATGTAGCAAATCACGCAAATCAATATTTATTAGAAGAACATACTTCTAAAGTTGTAATTGGAGCATACGTGAAACAACTTGAAACATTATTTGATATTTTAGGATTAGAATTAGCGCAAGAAGAATTACTTGATGAAGAAATTGAGGCGCTTATCCAAAAGCGTATTGAAGCTCGTAAAAATCGTGATTTCGCATTATCCGATCAAATTCGTGATGATTTAAAAGAACGTAATATTATTTTAGAAGATACCGCTCAAGGTACAAGATGGAAAAGAGGATAAAAATGATTGATGCAAAGCAATTGAACAGCTTAGCGTTAGCATATATGGGTGATGCGGTATACGAACAATATATCCGCTATCACCTTCTTCAAAAAGGAACAGTTCGCCCTAATCAATTACATCGCTTAGGGACGAGCTTTGTTTCGGCAAAAGCACAGGCGAAAGTTGTTTATCATTTATTAGAGACGGCATTTTTGACAGAGGAAGAAGAGGCAGTACTAAGAAGAGGGCGCAATGCGAATTCGGGTACTGTTCCGAAGAATACGGATGTACAAACATACCGATATAGTACAGCTTTGGAAGCTCTAATCGGTTATCATCACTTATTAAATAATCGTGAAAGATTAGACGAAATTGTATATAAGGCAATTGCTGTTTTAGAAGAAAAGGAAGGGAGCACATCATCATGAGTAGTGAATATATTATCGGACGTAACCCTGTAATTGAAGCGTTACGATCAGGGAGAGATATTAATAAAATTTGGATCGCAGAAGGTGCTGCCAAAGGGCAAGTACAGATTGTACTGGCATTAGCGAAAGAAAATAAAGTTATTTTGCAACATGCACCGAAGAAGAAATTAGATCAATTAGTTGAGGGGAATCATCAAGGTGTAATTGCTCAAGTAGCTGCATATCAATATGCTGAGCTAGAAGATTTATTTAAACTAGCAGAAAAACGTAATGAAGATCCGTTCTTCTTAATTTTAGATGAAATTGAAGATCCGCATAATCTAGGCTCTATTATGCGTACAGCTGATGCGACGGGAGCTCATGGAATTATTATTCCGAAAAGAAGAGCAGTAGGACTTACAGCGTCAGTTGCGAAAGCGTCGACTGGGGCAATTGAATATATTCCTGTTGCGCGTGTAACAAATTTATCTCGTACAATTGATGAATTAAAAGAACGTGGACTTTGGATTGCTGGTACAGATGCCAAAGGGAAAACAGATTACCGTAATTTAGATGGTAAAATGCCAATCGGATTAGTAATCGGTAGTGAAGGAAAAGGTATGAGTCGTATTATTGGTGAAAAATGTGATTTCCTAATTACTTTACCAATGGTTGGTAAAGTTACATCCTTAAATGCTTCAGTAGCCGCAAGTTTGTTAATGTATGAGGTATATCGTAAACGTCACGAAATTGGTAAATAAAAAATGAACGATATTTTAATCGTTGACGGTTACAACATTATCGGGGCTTGGGGAGACTTGAAGGAACTACGGGATGTAGATTTGCAATCATCAAGAGACGCGCTTATTGATAAGATGGCGGATTATCAAGGTTATACAGGAACGAAAGTAATGATAGTCTTTGATGCCTATACAGTCCATGGAATTGAAAAAAAGATGAAACAATCGCGGGTGGAAGTAATATTCACGCGTAAGAATCAAACTGCGGACGAAAAGATAGAGAAACTTGCAATCGAGCTTAGAAATATTAATACACAAATATATGTTGCGACTTCTGATTATACGGAACAATGGGTTATATTTGCGCAAGGTGCCCTTCGGAAATCTGCGCGTGAATTAGAGTTAGAAGTACAAGCGATGGAGCAACAAGTAAGAAGACGCACGAAAGACACGAAAGAAAATCAACCAGCCATGCGAAAGATATTTAGTAAGGATATTACAGAAAAGTTAGAAAAATTAAGAAGAGGAGAGCGTTGAAGCATTGACGCTCTTTATCTTTTTACTGTATAATATTGCTAAATAAATAGCGGTCGGAGGGATCAAGGTGGAAGCAGGCTTCGTAAGTGTAGGCGACGTTACATTTCGTGATTTAGAGGATGAGGCAATCGTTGAGTTAGTTCGAAAAGGTAATACTGACGCTCTAGAATATTTAATACACAAATATAAGAACTTTGTTCGCGCGAAATCAAGATCGTATTTCTTAGTGGGTGCCGATCGAGAAGATATTGTTCAAGAAGGTATGATTGGATTGTTTAAAGCTATTCGTGATTATAAAGAGGACAAGCTATCTTCGTTCAAAGCATTTGCTGAACTGTGTATCACTCGACAAATTATTACCGCTATTAAAACAGCAACAAGGCAAAAACATATTCCATTAAATTCGTATGTGTCTTTAGATAAGCCGATTTACGATGAGGAATCTGATCGAACACTGTTAGATGTTATTTCGGAAGCGAAAGTAACTGATCCTGAAGAAATGATTATAAGTCAGGAAGAATATACCGACATAGAATCAAAAATATCTGAATTATTAAGCGATTTAGAAAGAAAAGTACTCTCTTTATACTTAGATGGCCGTTCCTATCAAGAAATTTCAGAACAGTTAAACAGACATGTGAAATCCATTGATAATGCATTGCAGCGTGTGAAAAGGAAGTTGGAACGATATATGGAAATGAGAGAGAGTACAAATTTAAATTCATAGAAAATACCGCAGGTGTAAATTAATTCACCTGTTTTCTTTTTGTAAAGAGAGTGAGAGTCATGACATTGACATTGTCTTTTGTTGTATGATACATTTTTAGGGACATAACGTTACAAGGCTGGTGTAACTAATGAGGAAAAAAGTTGTACTCTCATGTGAAGAGTGTAAAAATCGAAACTACTCTACGATGAAAGATACGAGCTCAGTAGAGCGACTTGAGATAAAGAAGTTTTGTAAAACATGCAATAAGCATACAGTTCACAAGGAAACAAAATAAATAATTGAAATAATAAACTGGAGGTCCCGTAGATGCGTTTAACGAACTTTTTCGGCGATGTAGGTCGCGAAATGAAAAAAGTAAGTTGGCCTAAAAAAGATGAATTACTCCGCTCAACAGCGACTGTTATCGCTACAGTTGTGTTCTTTGCGATTTTCTTCGCAGTAGTTGATATGGGCATTTCTTCTTTAATTCGGTTAATTCTTGGTTAATTCTTGAATAAGAAGCACTTATCCATGATATAATGTTATTTATAAGAACTGTGTAAAAGCCCGGTGAACGGGTTTTTTCATTTGCGCAAAAAAATGTACGTCAGGGAGGGAAGGACGCTCGTCCTAAATGAATGGAAAAAAGTTGGTATGTTGTCCATACTTATTCTGGATATGAAAATAAAGTAAAAGCAAACCTAGAGAAACGTGTAGAATCAATGGGTATGCAAGATAAAATTTTCCGTGTTGTTGTCCCGGAAGAAGTAGAAGTAGAAATGAGAAATGGTAAAGAAAAATTAATGAAAAGAAAAGTGTTCCCAGGTTACGTGTTAGTGGAACTAATCATGACTGATGACTCTTGGTATGTTGTTCGTAATACACCAGGTGTAACAGGTTTTGTTGGTTCTTCGGGTTCTGGATCTAAACCATCTCCTCTATTAGAAGAGGAAGTTGTTACCATTATGAAACATATGGGAATGGACAACGAAGTGGTTGATTTCGACTTTGAACTTCATGAGACAGTACGTGTAAATGAGGGTCCATTCGCAGATTATACAGGTGCTATTGAAGAAATTGATGTGGAGAAGAAGAAAGTTAGTGTGCTTGTAGACATGTTTGGTCGCGAGACTCCAGTTGAACTTGACTTCCATCAAATTGAAAAATTATAAAATGAAACTTGAAATGAATTGTAAAAAGTGATAATATCTTTTAAGTCAGTACGTCTTCGTTATCGGAGACGTTTTTTGAAAGATTTTATCGTTACAGATAAAATATGACGTGGGAGGGCAAATCACTGTCCAATTGACCACATCACGGACTTAAGGAGGTGTGTCTCGTGGCTAAAAAGGTAATTAAAATGGTAAAGCTTCAAATTCCTGCAGGTAAAGCTAACCCAGCTCCACCAGTTGGTCCAGCATTAGGACAAGCAGGTGTTAACATCATGGGCTTCTGTAAAGAGTTTAACGCTCGTACAGCGGATCAAGCTGGTCTTATCATCCCTGTTGAAATTACGGTATTTGAGGACCGTTCATTCACTTTCATTACTAAAACTCCTCCTGCTGCTGTTCTTCTTAAGAAAGTAGCTGGTATTGAGTCTGGTTCTGGTGAACCAAACCGTAATAAAGTGGCAACTGTTAAGCGTGATAAAGTACGCGAAATCGCTGAAACTAAAATGCCTGACCTAAACGCTGCTAGCGTAGAAGCTGCAATGCGTATGGTTGAAGGTACTGCACGCAGTATGGGCATCGTTATCGAAGACTAATTCGATTTGTTTTTAAAAAAAGGTTGCGGGTCTGGAATTCCAATTCGCAACCTTTATTATCGTAAATGATTATCGTTTTTTAAATAAAAGGATGGCGCGCATCCTCAGGTTAACCCTGAAAAAAAGGCGTAAACGTGGGAGGTTATTCCGCTAAAACCACATTCGAGGAGGAAATAAAAATGGCTAAAAGAGGTAAAAAGTACGTAGAAGCTGCGAAGCTTGTTGATCGTGCAGCTGCTTACTCTGCAACAGAAGCAGTAGAATTAGTAAAGAAAACAAACACAGCTAAATTTGATGCAACTGTAGAAGCTGCATTCCGTTTAGGCGTTGACCCTAAGAAAGCTGACCAACAAATTCGTGGCGCAGTTGTTCTTCCACACGGTACTGGTAAAGTACAACGTGTATTAGTATTCGCTAAAGGCGAAAAAGCAAAAGAAGCTGAAGCTGCTGGCGCTGAATTCGTAGGCGATGCTGATTACATCGGTAAAATCCAACAAGGTTGGTTCGATTTCGATGTAGTAGTAGCAACTCCTGACATGATGGGTGAAGTTGGTAAACTTGGTCGCGTATTAGGACCTAAAGGTTTAATGCCAAACCCTAAAACTGGAACAGTTACTTTCGATGTAACTAAAGCTGTTAACGAAATCAAAGCTGGTAAAGTTGAATACCGCGTTGATAAAGCTGGTAACATCCACGTTCCAATCGGTAAAGTATCTTTCGAAGATGCTAAACTAGTAGAAAACTTCAAAACAATTGCTGACACGCTACAAAAAGCTAAGCCAGCTGCTGCAAAAGGTACTTACATGAAGAATGCAACTGTTGCTTCTACAATGGGACCTGGCGTACGCGTAGACGTTTCTACACTTGCGTAAAAATTGGAAGTTGACTTCATAAAGAAGTTTTAATATAATTATTTATGTTGTGAATTTAAATAGTGTACCGTAGACAGTAGGTGTCATTCGACTTAATTTCCTACCTAGGTGTTAATATACGAAGCGGAATCTTTTTTCTGTGACTATATGCCTCCATGTCTACAAGTTGGGCATGGAGGTTTTTAGTGCACTTTCGGTACATCTTCTATATAATCTACAGGAGGTGTAATAACATGAGCAAAGTAATCGAAACTAAACAACAAGTTGTAACTGAAATCGCTGAAAAACTTCGTGAGAGTAAATCTACAATCGTTGTTGACTACCGTGGTTTAACAGTTTCTGAAGTAACAGAATTACGTAAAAACTTACGTGAGGCTGGCGTTGAGTTCAAAGTTTACAAAAACTCTTTAACTCGTCGTGCTGCAGAGTCTGCTGAAATGGCTGAGTTAAACGAATTCTTAACAGGACCAAACGCAATCGCGTTCAGTAACGAGGATGTAGTTGCTCCTGCGAAAGTATTAAACGACTTCGCTACAAAACATGAAGCTTTAGAAATTAAAGCGGGCGTAATCGAAGGTAAACTTGTAACACTTGATGAGGTTAAAGCTATCGCTACTCTTCCATCACGTGAAGGCTTACTTTCTATGCTTCTTAGCGTTCTTCAAGCTCCAATCCGTAACCTTGCACTTGCTACTAAAGCAGTTGCAGAGCAAAAGGAAGAGCAAGGCGCTTAATTTTTTAAAAGATAATTACTTGTTATCTATAAAACAATACAAACCTATTTAAGGGAGGATATTTACAATGACTAAAGAACAAATCATTGAAGCAGTTAAATCTATGACTGTATTAGAACTTAACGACTTAGTAAAAGCTATCGAGGAAGAATTCGGCGTAACTGCTGCTGCTCCTGTAGCTGTAGCTGGTGGCGCTGGTGAAGCTGCTGCTGAGAAAACTGAATTTGACGTAGTACTTGCAAGTGCTGGCGCTCAAAAAATCAAAGTTATCAAAGCTGTACGTGAAATCACTGGTCTTGGCTTAAAAGAAGCTAAAGAATTAGTTGACAACACTCCAAAAGCAATCAAAGAAGGCGTTTCTAAAGAGGAAGCTGAAGAAATGAAAGCTAAACTTGAAGAAGTTGGCGCTGCTGTAGAAGTTAAGTAATTAACTTTTGATGCTTTAAAAAAAGCTCGCTCTCATGCGAGCTTTTTTTTTAACTGTAAAGAAAAGAGGTGGCCATATGGCAGACCATTATTTTTCTAACGACCCTTCTAGTAAAAGTGATCGTAAACGATGGGAATTTACACTTCGTGAATCTCGATTTACTTTTTTATCTGACCACGGGGTGTTCTCGAAAAACGAAGTGGACTTTGGTTCTCGTCTTTTAATTGAAGCGTTTCAAATGCCGGATATTAAAGGTGATATATTAGACGTAGGTTGCGGATACGGTCCTATTGGTTTGTCGTTAGCGAAAGAGTTTCAAGGTCGCGACGTTCACATGGTGGATGTGAACGAAAGGGCGCTTGGGCTTGCGAAAGAAAACGCCGCTAATAACAGAATCGAGAATATACGTATTTTTCAAAGTAGCGTCTATGAAAATGTAGATGGCAAGTATGCTGCTATTCTATCTAACCCTCCAATTCGTGCTGGTAAAGATGTCGTGCACGAGATTTTAGAAAAGGCTGTGGAGTATTTGGTTTCAGGTGGAGAATTGTGGATTGTTATTCAAAAGAAACAAGGTGCACCATCTGCGCTGAAGAAACTAGAAGAAGTATTTTCTGAAGTTGAAGTTGTAGAAAAGAAAAAAGGATATTATATCATAAAATCAAAAAAGCGTTGACGGTTATTTTTGGCTATGTTAACATTATACAATGCCAATATATGATTTTCTGCGTTGAGAAAGATGTATATTTTTGTTTCTCTTGGAAAAGATAGTAAAATCAGCAGATTATGAAACAGAATGATGGTTTTCTTAAAGAAGCCATTTTTCTTTTTTGAGCAGGTAGAAAGACTCAACGTATCTATCTTTAAGAGAAAAAACTACGCTAATAGCAGTAGTTGTATTTATTTGTGATTTTGCACAAATTTTTTTGTGCATTTATAATACTCATGATTTGAGGGGTGAAGCAGTTGACAGGTCAACTAGTTCAATACGGACGCCACCGCCAACGAAGAAGTTATGCCCGTATTAGTGAAGTATTAGAGTTACCAAATCTTATCGAAATTCAAACCTCTTCTTATCAGTGGTTTCTTGATGAGGGTTTGCGAGAAATGTTCCAAGACATTTCTCCGATCGAAGACTTTACGGGAAATCTATCGCTTGAATTTATCGACTACAGCTTAGGTGAACCTAAATACTCTGTAGACGAATGCAAAGAGCGTGATGTGACGTATGCAGCACCACTTCGTGTAAAAGTGCGTCTAATCAACAAGGAAACTGGTGAAGTAAAAGAACAAGATGTGTTCATGGGAGATTTCCCACTCATGACAGAGACTGGAACATTCGTAATTAACGGTGCAGAACGTGTTATCGTTTCCCAGTTAGTTCGCTCTCCAAGCGTATACTATAGTGGCAAAGTGGATAAAAACGGAAAACGTGGTTTTACTGCTACTGTAATTCCAAACCGCGGAGCTTGGTTAGAGTATGAAACAGATGCTAAGGATGTTGTATATGTGCGTATTGACCGTACGCGTAAACTTCCTGTAACTGTTTTGTTACGCGCATTAGGGTTTGGCTCTGATCAAGAAATCACCGAGCTTTTAGGTGATAACGAATACTTAAGCAATACGTTAGAAAAAGACAACACAGATAGCACAGAAAAAGCATTGCTTGAAATTTATGAGCGTCTACGTCCTGGTGAACCACCAACAGTAGAAAATGCAAAGAGCTTACTTGTGTCTCGTTTCTTTGATCCAAAGCGCTACGATTTAGCAAATGTAGGTCGCTATAAGATCAACAAAAAGCTACACATTAAAAACAGA
This sequence comes from Bacillus sp. NH11B, assembly GCF_001884205.1. NCBI lineage: Bacteria > Bacillati > Bacillota > Bacilli > Caryophanales > Bacillaceae > Bacillus > Bacillus sp. NH11B. The sequence goes on from NZ_MAOG01000053.1 coordinate 22,104, forward strand.
TTGTTTAACCAACGTTTAGCTGAAACATTAGTGGATCCAGAAACTGGTGAAATTTTAGCGGCAGAAGGAACAATCTTAGATCGTCGTACACTGGATCGCATTTTACCTTACTTAGAGAAGAACATTGGATTCAAAACAGCGAAACCAATGGGTGGAGTGGTAGAAGGCGATGTTGAGCTGCAATCTATTAAGATTTATGCTCCAGAATCAGAAGGCGAACGTTCTATCAACGTAATTGGGAATGCAAATATTACTCGCGATGTAAAACACATCACACCAGGTGATATTCTGGCTTCTATTAGTTACTTCTTCAACTTACTATACAAAGTAGGGGATACAGATGATATTGACCACTTAGGAAACCGTCGTCTGCGTTCAGTAGGAGAACTATTACAAAACCAATTCCGTATCGGTCTTTCTCGTATGGAACGTGTTGTTCGTGAGAGAATGTCGATTCAAGATACAAATGCAATTACACCACAGGCATTAATCAATATTCGTCCTGTTATTGCATCTATTAAAGAGTTCTTCGGAAGTTCTCAGTTATCTCAGTTCATGGACCAAACAAACCCATTAGCAGAGTTAACTCACAAACGAAGACTATCTGCATTAGGACCCGGTGGTTTAACGCGTGAGCGCGCAGGCTTTGAAGTACGTGACGTTCACTACTCTCACTATGGTCGTATGTGTCCAATTGAAACACCAGAGGGACCAAACATCGGTTTGATTAACTCATTATCTTCGTTCGCGAAAGTAAATGAGTTTGGTTTCATCGAAACACCATACCGTCGTGTTGACCCAGAAACTGGTCTTGTAACAGGGCATGTTGATTATTTAACAGCAGATGAAGAAGATAATTATGTTGTAGCCCAAGCGAATATGAAATTATCTGAAGAAGGGGAATTCCTTGATGAAGATATCGTAGCTCGTTTCCGTGGTGAAAACATTGTCACAAATAAAGAGCGCATCGACTACATGGATGTATCTCCAAAACAAGTAGTGTCGGCAGCGACAGCTTGTATTCCGTTCTTAGAAAACGATGACTCTAACCGCGCACTTATGGGAGCGAACATGCAACGTCAGGCGGTTCCGTTAATGAATCCGGAATCTCCGATTGTAGGTACAGGTATGGAGTACGTATCAGCAAAAGACTCAGGTGCTGCAGTAATCTGTAAACACCCTGGTGTTGTTGAGCGCGTAGAAGCACGTGAAATTTGGGTACGTCGTTATGTAGAAGTTGACGGTCAAACAGTAAAAGGCGATTTAGATCGCTACAAAATGCAGAAATTCATTCGTTCTAACCAAGGAACTTGTTACAACCAACGTCCAATCGTAAGTGTTGGAAATGAAGTTGTAAAAGGTGAAATCCTTGCGGATGGTCCTTCTATGGAACTAGGCGAATTAGCACTTGGACGTAACGTGCTTGTTGGCTTCATGACATGGGACGGTTATAACTACGAGGATGCGATCATCATGAGTGAGCGCCTTGTAAAAGATGATGTGTACACTTCTATTCATATTGAAGAATATGAGTCAGAAGCTCGTGATACGAAGCTTGGACCAGAAGAAATTACACGTGATATCCCGAATGTTGGAGAAGATGCACTTCGTAACCTTGACGAGCGCGGTATTATTCGCGTCGGTGCTGAAGTAAAAGATGGAGACCTACTTGTTGGTAAAGTAACACCAAAAGGTGTAACAGAATTAACGGCAGAAGAACGTCTATTACATGCAATCTTCGGTGAAAAAGCACGTGAAGTACGTGATACATCACTACGTGTACCACACGGTGGTGGCGGTATTATCTTAGACGTAAAAGTATTCAACCGTGAAGATGGCGATGAATTGCCACCAGGCGTGAATCAACTTGTACGTGCATATATCGTTCAAAAACGTAAAATTTCTGAAGGTGACAAGATGGCCGGACGTCACGGTAACAAAGGTGTTATCTCTCGTATTTTACCAGAAGAAGATATGCCTTACTTACCAGACGGTACGCCAATCGATATCATGTTAAACCCATTAGGGGTACCATCTCGTATGAATATCGGTCAGGTATTAGAGCTTCATCTTGGTATGGCAGCAAGATATCTTGGTATTCACATTGCAACACCAGTATTCGATGGTGCTCGTGAGGAAGATGTATGGGGCACAATTGAAGAAGCTGGTATGGCAAATGACGCGAAAACAATCCTGTATGACGGACGTACTGGTGAACCATTCGATAACCGTGTATCTGTTGGTGTCATGTATATGATCAAACTTGCGCACATGGTTGACGATAAACTTCATGCTCGTTCTACTGGACCATACTCACTTGTAACGCAGCAACCTCTTGGAGGTAAAGCTCAGTTCGGTGGACAGCGTTTCGGTGAGATGGAGGTTTGGGCACTTGAAGCTTACGGTGCTGCTTATACTCTTCAAGAAATCTTAACAGTGAAGTCTGATGATGTTATTGGACGTGTTAAGACGTATGAAGCAATTGTTAAAGGCGAAAATGTTCCAGAACCAGGCGTTCCAGAATCATTCAAAGTATTGATTAAAGAACTGCAAAGTTTAGGTATGGACGTTAAAATGATGTCTAGCGACGACACAGAAATTGAAATGCGTGATACGGAAGATGACGATGATCATCAATCAGCAGATAAATTGAATGTCGAAGTTGAGACAACTAAGGAATAATTGGGATAACCTGTAGACTAAAAGGGAGGTAGGCCCCTTGATAGATGTAAATAACTTTGAATATATGAAGATTGGACTTGCTTCACCTGACAAGATTCGTTCTTGGTCATACGGTGAAGTTAAGAAACCAGAAACGATTAACTATCGTACGTTAAAGCCTGAGAAAGACGGCTTGTTCTGTGAGCGTATTTTCGGACCACAAAAGGACTGGGAATGTCATTGCGGAAAATATAAACGTGTACGTTATAAAGGTGTAGTTTGTGATCGATGTGGCGTTGAAGTAACGCGTGCAAAAGTTCGTCGTGAACGTATGGGTCATATCGAATTAGCTGCTCCTGTATCTCATATTTGGTATTTCAAAGGTATCCCGAGCCGCATGGGACTTGTCTTAGACATGTCCCCTCGCGCGCTTGAAGAAGTAATTTATTTCGCTTCTTATGTTGTAACAGAAAGTGGAGATACACCACTTGATAAGAAGCAATTACTTTCTGAAAAAGAATACCGTGCATATCGTGATCGATATGGCAGCACATTCCAAGCTGCTATGGGTGCAGAAGCAATTAAAAAGCTATTACAAGACATCGATTTAGATAAAGAAGTAGACTTCTTAAAAGAAGAATTAAAAACAGCACAAGGACAACGACGTACTCGTGCTATTAAACGTCTAGAAGTATTAGAAGCATTCCGTAACTCTGGAAATCACCCATCTTGGATGATCCTAGATGTTCTTCCAGTTATCCCACCAGAACTACGCCCAATGGTACAGTTGGATGGTGGACGTTTTGCTACTTCTGATTTAAACGACTTATACCGTCGTGTAATTAACCGTAACAACCGTTTAAAACGTCTATTGGACTTAGGTGCACCAAGCATCATCGTTCAAAACGAAAAACGTATGTTACAAGAAGCTGTAGACGCATTAATCGATAATGGTCGCCGTGGCCGTCCAGTTACTGGACCAGGTAACCGTCCATTAAAATCACTATCTCACATGCTTAAAGGTAAACAAGGACGTTTCCGTCAAAACTTATTAGGTAAACGTGTTGACTACTCTGGTCGTTCTGTAATCGTTGTAGGACCGAACTTAAAGATGTACCAATGTGGATTACCGAAAGAAATGGCACTTGAACTGTTCAAACCTTTTGTTATGAAAGAGTTAGTGGAAAAAGGATTAGCACACAACATTAAGAGTGCGAAACGTAAAATCGAGCGTGTACAACCTGAAGTTTGGGACGTTTTAGAATCTGTGATCAAAGAACATCCAGTACTTCTAAACCGCGCACCAACACTTCACCGTCTTGGTATCCAGGCGTTTGAACCTACACTAGTAGAAGGTCGTGCAATCCGTCTTCACCCACTTGTATGTACTGCATACAACGCGGACTTTGACGGTGACCAAATGGCGGTTCACGTTCCGTTATCATCAGAAGCACAAGCAGAAGCTCGTATTCTTATGTTAGCAGCACAAAACATCTTGAATCCAAAAGACGGAAAACCAGTTGTTACTCCATCTCAGGATATGGTATTAGGTAACTACTACTTAACACTTGAGCGTGAAGGAGCAATCGGTGAAGGTATGGTCTTCAAAGATGCAAACGAAGCAATACTTGCATACCAAAACGGATATGTACATCTGCACACACGTGTTGCAGTTGCTGCAAGTTCAGTAAATAATGTAACGTTTACTGAAGAGCAAAAGAGTATGCTTCTATTAACAACAGTTGGTAAATTAATATTTAACGAAATCTTACCAGAGTCGTTCCCTTATATTAATGAACCAACAAATTCAAACCTTGAAAAAGAAACACCAGCGGAATATTTCGTTGAAAAAGGTGCGAACATTAAAGAAATTATTGCTAGTCGCGAAGAAGTGGCGCCATTTAGCAAGAAGATCCTTGGTAACATCATTGCGGAAGTATTCAAGCGTTTCAAGATTACAGAGACGTCTCGCATGCTTGACCGTATGAAGAACTTAGGATTTAAATACTCTACAAAAGCTGGTATTACAGTTGGGGTATCTGACATTCTTGTATTAGGTGAAAAAGATGAAATTCTCCACGAAGCACAAGCAAAAGTAGATAATGTAATTAAACAATTCCGTCGCGGTTTAATCACGGAAGAAGAACGTTACGATCGCGTTATCTCTATTTGGAGTAATGCAAAAGATGTTATCCAAGGAAAACTGATGAAGTCCTTGAATAAACGCAACCCAATCTTCATGATGAGTGATTCCGGTGCCCGTGGTAACGCATCTAACTTTACTCAGCTTGCTGGTATGCGTGGTCTGATGGCCAATCCATCTGGTCGTATCATTGAACTTCCGATCAAATCAAGTTTCCGTGAAGGTTTAACAGTACTTGAGTACTTTATCTCTACGCATGGTGCTCGTAAAGGTCTTGCCGATACAGCACTTAAGACTGCCGATTCTGGTTACTTAACACGTCGTCTTGTAGACGTTGCACAAGATGTAATTGTTCGTGAAGATGATTGTGGAACAGATCGCGGTTTACTAATCGGTGCGATTAAAGAGGGTAATGAAGTAATTGAGTCATTATATGATCGTCTTGTTGGACGTTTTGCAAGAAAAACTGTAAAACATCCTGAAACAGGTGAAGTATTAGTTGCTGAAAATCAATTGATTACTGAAGATATCGCTCATATTGTTGAAAATTCGGGTGTTGAAACTGTAAACATTCGTTCAGCGTTTACGTGTAATACTCGCCATGGTGTATGTAAGAAGTGTTACGGTCGTAACTTAGCAACTGGTACAGACGTAGAAGTAGGAGAAGCGGTAGGTATTATCGCAGCTCAATCTATCGGTGAGCCAGGTACACAGTTAACGATGCGTACGTTCCATACAGGTGGGGTTGCCGGAGATGATATCACACAAGGTTTACCTCGTATCCAAGAGATCTTTGAAGCTCGTAATCCGAAAGGTCAGGCAGTTATCAGTGAAATCGACGGTGTTATCGCAGCGATCAACGATGTTAAAGATCGTCAAGAAGTAGTTGTACAGGGTGAGGTTGAAGCTCGTACGTATGCTATTCCTTACGGTGCTCGTCTGAAAGTAATTCTAGGACAGCCAATTAGCCACGGTAAAGAGTTAACAGAAGGTTCTATTGATCCGAAAGAATTACTAAAAGTAACGGACATTACGGCAGTTCAAGAATACCTATTACGTGAAGTTCAAAAAGTATACCGTATGCAAGGGGTAGAAATTGGTGACAAACACGTAGAAGTAATGGTACGTCAAATGCTACGTAAAGTTCGTGTAAGTGATGCGGGTGAAACAGATGTATTACCAGGAACATTATTAGATATCCATCAGTTTACTGATGCGAATGCGAAGGTGTTACTAAAAGGTAAACAGCCAGCGACAGCTAGACCTGTTTTACTTGGTATTACAAAAGCTTCACTTGAAACTGATTCATTCTTATCTGCAGCATCATTCCAAGAAACAACTCGTGTCTTAACTGATGCAGCAATTAAAGGTAAACGTGATGAGCTTCTAGGATTGAAAGAGAACGTTATTATCGGTAAACTTGTTCCTGCTGGAACAGGTATGAATCGTTATCGCAAAGTGGATCTTGTAAAAACAACACAAGATGACATGAATGTAGAAAACGATGAGATTTATGTGGAACAGTAAAATTTTCCGTCGTAAATTTTGTATAAAAACATCTAATCCTAGTTGACATTGTATGAGTCAAAATGTTACTATAATCAAGGTTGCTCCTGAACGATGCTTTGGAGGATATTTATATGTCTTATCAAAAAGTGTCAAATGCTGAAAATGTAGTCGTTGGTCATAAACGAACATTGGAAGCAATCAAAAATGGTATAGTTAAAGAAGTTGTTATTGCGGAAGATGCTGACGTGCGGTTAACCCATGTTATCATTCGTACCGCCTTGCAACATAACATACCCATAACCAAAGTTGAATCAGTTCGTAAGCTTGGAAAAGTTTCGGGGATTCAAGTGGGAGCTTCAGCAATAGGAATAATAAGTTAAAACTGTTTTTGTGAGGAGAGAGCATTTGCTCTTCCTTGCAAAAACTTTGTTTTCAACTAATAATGAACCACCTGGATATGTGGTCATACAAACATGCGAAGGGAGGATAATCAAATGCCTACTATTAACCAATTAGTGAGAAATGGTCGTACTGATAAAGTATGGAAATCTAAATCACCTGCGTTAAACAAAGGTTTTAACTCTTTAAAGAAAAAATCAACTGATATCTCTGCACCTCAAAAACGTGGTGTATGTACTCGTGTTGGTACAATGACTCCAAAGAAACCTAACTCAGCGTTACGTAAATACGCTCGTGTACGTTTAACAAACGGTATTGAAGTTACAGCTTACATCCCAGGTATCGGTCATAACCTACAAGAGCATAGCGTAGTATTAATTCGCGGTGGTCGAGTAAAGGATTTACCAGGGGTACGTTACCACATCGTTCGTGGAGCGCTTGATACAGCTGGTGTTGACAAACGTATGCAAGGACGTTCTAAATATGGTACTAAGCGACCAAAACCTGCTAAAAAATAATAAACTTATAATGAAAGGAGGAACTCAATATGCCTCGTAAAGGACCTGTTGCGAAACGTGACGTGTTACCAGATCCAATGTACAATTCGAAACTAGTAACACGCCTAATCAACAAAATGATGGTTGACGGTAAAAAAGGTAAATCTCAAACAATTCTTTATAACGCTTTCGATATCGTTCGTGAACGTTCAGATAAAGAACCAATGGAAGTATTCGAGCAAGCTCTTAAGAACATCATGCCTGTTCTTGAAGTACGCGCTCGTCGTGTTGGTGGTGCTAACTACCAAGTTCCAGTTGAGGTTCGTCCAGAACGCCGTACAACTTTAGGTCTTCGCTGGTTAGTAAACTATGCTCGTCTTCGTGGTGAAAAAACTATGGAAGAGCGTCTAGCTTACGAAATCTTAGATGCAGCTAACAATGCTGGTGCATCTGTTAAGAAACGTGAAGACACTCATAAAATGGCAGAAGCTAACAAAGCATTTGCTCATTACCGTTGGTAGGATTCAACGTAAAATAAATGTAAGCATAAACCGCTTTATTTGTCGCTTATGGAAGTGTGGAGAGGGAGAATGCCTCTCCCTTTCGTTGGGCGCTCGTTTTACATAATGAGGGTACAAGACACTGGCATATGTAACAATATAAAGTGGCTTTTTTGCTACTTAAAATAAAATAATCCAATCCATATATGGAAGGAGCAAGACACCAAATGACTAGAGAGTTCTCTTTAGAAAACACTCGTAATATTGGTATCATGGCTCACATCGATGCTGGTAAAACAACAGCAACTGAGCGTATTCTGTATTACACAGGACGTATTCATAAAATCGGTGAAACTCATGAAGGTGCATCTCAGATGGACTGGATGGAGCAAGAGCAAGAGCGTGGTATCACAATTACTTCTGCTGCAACTACAGCTCAATGGAAAGGTCACCGTGTAAACATCATTGACACTCCAGGACACGTAGATTTCACAGTAGAAGTAGAACGTTCTTTACGCGTACTTGATGGTGCGGTAGCAGTACTTGATGCACAATCTGGTGTAGAACCACAAACAGAAACTGTTTGGCGTCAGGCTACTACTTACGGTGTACCTCGTATCGTATTCGTTAACAAAATGGATAAGATCGGTGCAGATTTCTTATACTCTGTAGGAACAATCCACGATCGTTTACAAGCAAACGCACATCCAATTCAGTTACCAATCGGTGCTGAAGACGAGTTCAATGGTATCATTGACCTTGTTGAAGAGTGTGCTTACATGTACGGTAACGATTTAGGAACAGACATCGAGCGTGTCGAAATTCCTGAAGAGCACAAAGAATTAGCTGCAGAATACCGTGGAAAACTTATTGAAGCGGTAGCTGAGCTTGATGAAGAAATGATGATGAAGTACCTAGAAGGCGAAGAAATCACTATAGAAGAGCTTAAAGCTGGTATCCGTAAGGCTACAACTTCTGTAGAATTCTTCCCAGTAATCTGTGGTTCTGCATTCAAAAACAAAGGTGTTCAAATTCTGTTAGACGCAGTTATCGACTACCTACCGTCTCCATTAGATGTACCAGCTATCAAAGGTACTCTTCCGGATACAGAGGAAGAAATCGAACGTAAGTCTAGCGATGAAGAACCATTCGCAGCTTTAGCATTCAAAATCATGACTGACCCTTATGTTGGTAAGTTAACGTTCTTCCGTGTGTACTCTGGTGTGTTAAACTCTGGATCATACGTGAAAAACTCAACTAAAGGTAAGCGTGAGCGTGTAGGTCGTATCCTACAAATGCACGCTAACAGCCGTGAAGAGATTTCAACAGTTTACGCTGGTGATATCGCTGCTGCTGTAGGTTTAAAAGATACTACTACTGGTGATACTCTTTGTGATGAGAAGAGTCTTGTTATCCTTGAGTCTATGGAATTCCCAGAGCCAGTTATCTCTGTAGCTATCGAACCAAAATCTAAAGCTGACCAAGATAAAATGGGTACAGCATTATCTAAGCTTTCTGAAGAAGATCCAACATTCCGTGCTCACACTGACCAAGAAACTGGCCAAACAATCATCGCTGGTATGGGTGAACTTCACCTTGATATCATCGTTGACCGTATGCGTCGTGAATTCAAAGTGGAAGCAAACGTTGGTGCTCCTCAGGTAGCATACCGTGAGACTTTCCGCGCTGCTGCGAAAGTTGAAGGTAAGTTCGCTCGTCAATCTGGTGGTCGTGGACAATTCGGTCACGTTTGGATTGAGTTTGAACCTAATGAAGAAGGTAAAGGTTTTGAATTCCAAAACAAAATCGTCGGTGGTGTAGTTCCACGTGAATACATCCCAGCTGTTGGAGCGGGTCTTGAAGACTCACTTAAAAATGGTGTACTAGCTGGTTATCCACTAGTTGACATTAAAGCTGCGTTAGTTGACGGTTCTTACCATGATGTCGATTCATCTGAGATGGCGTTCAAAATCGCTGCATCTATGGCACTTAAAGCTGCGGTTTCTAAATGTAGCCCAGTAATTCTTGAGCCAATGATGAAAGTTGAAGTTGTAATTCCTGAAGAGTACATGGGTGACATTATGGGCGACGTAACATCTCGTCGTGGACGTGTAGAAGGTATGGAAGCTCGCGGTAACGCTCAAGTTGTTCGCGCTATGGTTCCACTTTCTGAAATGTTCGGTTATGCAACGGCATTACGTTCTAACACTCAAGGACGCGGAACATTCTCAATGACATTTGATCATTATGAAGAAGTACCGAAGTCTGTTTCTGAAGAAATTATTAAAAAAAATAAAGGTGAATAATTGATTTTTATCGATTGTTCAAGTATAACTACTTATGTAAGCTTAGAAAGTGGGACGTAAGTTTCACTTTCTAGTCTAAATATAAAATAACCCATATAAACTAAGGAGGAATTTAGAATGGCTAAAGCTAAATTCGAACGTTCTAAACCCCATGTTAACATCGGTACAATCGGCCACGTTGACCATGGTAAAACTACATTAACTGCTGCGATCACTACAGTTCTTGCAAAAGCTGGTGGTGCTGAAGCACGCGGATACGATCAAATCGACGCTGCTCCAGAAGAAAGAGAGCGCGGAATCACAATCTCAACTGCACACGTTGAGTACGAAACTGAAACTCGTCACTATGCACACGTTGACTGCCCAGGTCACGCTGACTATGTTAAAAACATGATCACTGGTGCTGCTCAAATGGACGGCGGTATCTTAGTAGTATCTGCTGCTGATGGCCCAATGCCTCAAACACGTGAGCACATCCTTCTTTCTCGTCAAGTAGGTGTTCCTTACATCGTTGTATTCTTAAACAAATGCGACATGGTAGACGACGAAGAATTATTAGAATTAGTAGAAATGGAAGTTCGCGACCTATTATCTGAATACGGATTCCCAGGCGACGATATTCCTGTAATCAAAGGTTCTGCTCTTAAAGCTCTTCAAGGAGAAGCTGAGTGGGAAGAAAAAATCATCGAATTAATGACTGAAGTTGATGCTTACATCCCAACTCCAGAACGTGAAACTGACAAACCATTCTTAATGCCTATCGAGGATGTATTCTCTATCACAGGTCGTGGTACAGTTGCAACTGGTCGTGTAGAGCGCGGAATCGTTAAAGTTGGTGACGTAGTAGAAATTATCGGTCTTGCTGAAGAGAATGCTTCTACAACTGTAACTGGTGTAGAAATGTTCCGTAAGCTTCTTGACCAAGCTCAAGCTGGAGACAACATCGGTGCTCTTCTTCGTGGGGTTGCTCGTGAAGACATCCAACGTGGACAAGTTCTTGCTAAAACTGGCTCTGTAAAAGCACACGCTAAATTCAAAGCTGAAGTTTTCGTATTATCTAAAGAAGAAGGTGGACGTCATACTCCATTCTTCGCTAACTACCGTCCTCAGTTCTACTTCCGTACAACTGACGTAACTGGTATCATCCAATTACCAGAAGGTACTGAAATGGTAATGCCTGGTGACAACATCGAAATGACTATCGAACTTATCGCTCCAATCGCTATCGAAGAGGGAACTAAATTCTCTATTCGTGAAGGTGGACGTACAGTAGGTTACGGTGTAGTTGCTACTATCGTTGAGTAATCTTAACTGATATAAAAAAACCCAAGGGATTTTCCCTTGGGTTTTTTGTTTGTATTTATATAATGAATGAAATGATTTTTTTATATTTTGACGAGTTTCTTCTATAGTAATACAAAATCAATAAAACCAAAATCCAGAAACTGTAAAATGAATTCTGTGAGATGAAAACTTGAAATTCTTTAAAGTGCCATGTATAATAGCAAAAGTAGAGAAAAGCAGATGCAAACAAAAAGATGCTTGCATCTAGACGAATAACATTGTATAATAGACAATGTTGGTCTTTGACTGCGATGAAGTGGAAGGTTGCTGACACACCCGGCCGCTTTGCCATGGCATGGTGTGGGGAAATTTCCATGGAGAAGGTCTATTTTAGAAATAGGCGAACGAAGGAGGGAAAATAATGGCAAAAGAAAAAATTCGTATCCGTTTAAAAGCTTATGATCACCGTATTCTTGATCAATCAGCTGAGAAAATTGTAGAAACAGCTAAGCGTTCTGGGGCAACAGTTTCTGGTCCGATCCCATTACCAACTGAGAAGACTATTTACACAATTCTTCGTGCTGTTCATAAGTACAAAGATTCTCGTGAGCAATTCGAAATGCGCACACACAAACGTTTAATCGATATCGTGAGTCCTACTCCACAAACAGTAGATTCATTAATGCGTTTAGACTTACCGTCTGGTGTAGATATCGAAATCAAACTATAAATTATATAACTTAAAAATGTAGGAGGTGTAACTCATGACCAAAGGAATCTTAGGAAGAAAGATCGGTATGACTCAAGTATTTGCTGAGAACGGTGAGTTAATCCCAGTAACGGTAATCGCTGCTAATCCAAACGTTGTTCTTCAAAAGAAAACAACTGAAACTGATGGCTACAACGCAATTCAGTTAGGATTTGAAGACAAACGTGAAAAGTTAACTAACAAACCTGAACAAGGCCACACTGCTAAAGCATCTACAACTCCTAAGCGCTTCATTCGCGAAATCCGCGATGCAGACGTGGACGGATTAGAGGTTGGTCAAGAGGTAAAAGTTGAAGTTTTCGCTGCAGGTGAAATCGTTGACGTAACAGGAATTTCTAAAGGTAAAGGTTTCCAAGGTGTTATCAAACGCCACGGACAATCTCGCGGACCTATGTCTCATGGTTCTCGCTATCACCGTCGTCCAGGTTCAATGGGGCCAGTTGCTCCGAACCGTGTATTCAAAGGTAAAAAACTTGCTGGACGTATGGGTGGAGACCAAGTTACTATCCAAAACTTAGAAATCGTTCAAGTTGACACTGAGCGCAACTTATTACTAGTAAAAGGTAACGTTCCAGGTGCTAAGAAATCTCTTGTAGTTGTTCAAGGCGCTGTGAAGGTTAGCAAATAATTCACAATAGGAAGGAGGAATTCCAATGCCAAAAGTTACTGTATATAACCAAACTGGTTCACAGGTTGGTGAAATCGAATTAGCTGAAGCTATTTTCGGTATCGAACCAAATGAAGCTGTACTTTTTGAAGCTGTAATGATGCAACGTGCATCTTTACGTCAAGGTACACACAAAGTAAAAACTCGCTCTGAAGTTCGCGGTGGTGGTCGTAAACCATGGCGTCAAAAAGGAACTGGACGTGCTCGTCAAGGTTCTATCCGCTCTCCTCAATGGCGTGGTGGTGGTACGGTATTCGGACCTACACCAAGAAGCTATGCGTACAAACTTCCTAAGAAAGTTCGTCGTTTAGCGATCAAATCTGCATTAGCTACTAAAGTAGTTGAGAACAACATTGTAGTTCTTGAAGACCTAGTGTTAAATGCACCAAAAACAAAAGACATGGTAGCAGTACTTAAAGGATTAACTGTTGAGAAGAAAGCTCTTATCGTAACTGCTGATGCAAACGAATCTGTAGAGTTATCTGCTCGCAATATCCCTGGAGTAACAGTAATCACTGCTGATGGCGTAAATGTGCTAGATGTGCTTCATCATGATAAGCTAATCATGACAAAAGCGGCAGTGGAAAAAGTAGAGGAGGTGCTTGCATAATGAGAGATCCTCGTGATATCATTAAGCGCCCAGTTATCACTGAACGTTCTATGGAAATGATGGCTGAAAAAAAATACACGTTCGACGTGGACGTTAAATCTAATAAAACAGAGGTTAAAGACGCTATCGAAGCGATCTTTGGTGTTAATGTAGACAAAGTAAACATCATGAACTACAAGCCGAAAGCAAAACGTGTTGGTCGTCACGCTGGTTTTACTAGCCGTCGTCGTAAAGCAATCGTTAAGCTAACTGCTGACAGCAAAGAAATCGAAATCTTCCAAGGCGTTTAATTCTTACTAAAGAAGGAGGGAAATTGAGATGGGAATTAAAAAGTATAATCCAACTACTAACGGTCGTCGTAACATGACTACGAATGATTTCGCTGAAATCACGACTGACAGACCGGAAAAGTCTTTACTTGCTCCTTTAAGCAAAAAGGCTGGTCGTAATAACCAAGGTAAAATTACTGTACGTCATCAAGGTGGCGGACATAAGCGTCAATACCGTATCATCGACTTTAAGCGTAACAAAGATGGAATTCCAGGACGCGTTGCTACGATCGAATACGATCCAAACCGCTCTGCGAATATCGCATTAATTAACTACGTTGACGGTGAAAAACGTTACATTCTTGCTCCTAAAACTTTAGAAGTAGGTATGGAAGTTATGTCTGGCCCTGAAGCTGACATTAAAATCGGTAACGCATTACCATTAATCAACATTCCAGTAGGTACTGTTGTTCATAACATCGAGCTTAAGCCTGGTCGTGGCGGACAATTAGTTCGTTCTGCTGGTACATCTGCTCAAGTACTTGGTAAAGAAGGAAAATACGTACTTGTACGTTTAACTTCTGGTGAAGTACGTCTTGTATTATCTGCTTGTCGCGCTTCAATCGGTCAAGTTGGTAACGAACAACACGAACTTATCAAAATCGGTAAAGCAGGTCGCTCTCGCTGGTTAGGTAAGCGCCCAACAGTTCGTGGTTCTGTAATGAACCCGGTTGATCACCCACACGGTGGTGGTGAAGGACGCTCTCCAATCGGACGTAAGTCTCCAATGTCTCCATGGGGTAAACCAACTCTTGGATTCAAGACTCGTAAGAAAAACAAAGCGTCTGATAAATTTATCGTTCGTCGTCGTAAAAAATAATGGGATTGTAGTACGGTTCGCTTCAAGAACCGTACGCCAATCACGAAGGGAGGCACCAAAATGGCTCGTAGCTTAAAAAAAGGACCATTTGTCGATGATCACTTAATGAGCAAAATGGAAAAATTAGTTGCATCTGAGCAAAAACAAGTTGTTAAAACTTGGTCTCGCCGTTCAACTATCTTCCCTCAGTTCATCGGACACACAATCGCTGTATATGATGGTCGTAAACACGTACCTGTGTACATCACTGAGGATATGGTTGGCCATAAGTTAGGTGAATTCGCACCAACTCGTACGTATAAAGGTCACCTTGCTGACGATAAGAAAACTAGAAGATAATGAGAGGAGGCACTTCAATGCAAGCTAAAGCAGTAGCGAGAACAGTTCGTATTGCTCCTCGTAAAGTTCGTTTAGTAGTAGACTTAATCCGAGGTAAGCAAGTGGGTGAAGCGATTGCTATCCTTAACCACACACCAAAAACTGCTTCTCCAGTTGTAGAAAAAGTTTTAAAATCTGCAATCGCAAATGCAGAGCACAATTATGAGATGGATATTAACAACTTAGTTGTTGAAAAAGTTTTCGTTGACGAAGGTCCAACGTTGAAACGTTTCCGTCCACGTGCAATGGGTCGTGCAAGCCAAATTAACAAACGCACAAGCCACATCACAGTTGTGGTATCAGAAAAGAAGGAGGGATAATCGATGGGTCAGAAGGTTAATCCAATTGGTCTTCGTGTCGGTGTTATCCGTGACTGGGAATCTCGTTGGTTCGCTGAGAAAGATTACGCTACATTATTACATGAAGACATCAAAATCCGTGAGTACATTACTGTACGCTTAAAAGATTCTGCTGTTGCTAAAGTAGAAATCGAACGTGCAGCAAATCGTGTAAATGTTACAATTCACACTGCAAAACCTGGTATGGTAATTGGTAAAGGTGGTACAGAAGTTGAAGCACTTCGTAAAGCTCTTAACCAATTAACAGGCAAGCGTGTACACATCAATATTTTAGAAGTTAAGAGAGCTGATCTTAACGCTAAATTAGTAGGCGAAAACATCGCTCGTCAATTAGAAAACCGTGTATCATTCCGTCGTGCACAAAAGCAAGTTATTCAACGTGCTATGCGTGCAGGTGCTAAAGGTATTAAAACACAGGTTTCTGGTCGTCTTGGCGGAGCTGATATCGCTCGTGCAGAATCTTACAGTGAAGGAACTGTTCCACTTCATACACTTCGCGCTGATATTGACTATGCAGCAGTTGAAGCTGATACAACATACGGTAAATTAGGCGTAAAAGTATGGATCTACCGTGGAGAAGTCCTTCCTACAAAAAAGAAAGCTTCTGAGGAAGGAGGAAAATAATATGTTAATGCCAAAACGCGTAAAATATCGTAGAGAGCATCGTGGTAAAATGCGTGGTCGTGCAAAAGGTGGAACTGAAATTGCTTTCGGTGAATTCGGTTTACAAGCACAAGCTGCTTCATGGATTACAAACCGTCAAATCGAAGCTGCTCGTCGTGCAATGACTCGTTACATGAAACGTGGCGGTAAAGTATGGATTAAAATTTTCCCTTCTAAACCTTACACTGCAAAACCTCTAGAAGTACGTATGGGTTCCGGTAAAGGGGCACCAGAAGGCTGGGTAGCAGTAGTAAAACCTGGGAAAATTATGTTTGAAATCGCGGGTGTATCTGAAGAGGTAGCACGCGAAGCATTACGTCTTGCAGCTCACAAGTTACCTGTGAAATGTAAATTCGTAAAACGTGAAGAAAATGGTGGTGAATCTAATGAAAACTAATGATATTCGTGAACTAACCACTGCCGAAATCGAAACAAAAGTTAAAGCTTTAAAGGAAGAATTATTCAATCTTCGCTTCCAACTTGCTACAGGACAATTAGAGAATCCAACTCGCATCCGTGAAGTGCGTAAAGCGATTGCTCGTATGAAAACTGTAGTTCGTGAAAGAGAGATCGGAATTAATCGATAAATTGAGGGGAGGTTTGCATAGTGAGCGAACGTAACCAACGCAAAGTTTATACTGGTCGTGTTGTGTCTGATAAAATGGACAAAACGATTACAGTTTTAGTTGAAACTTACAAAACTCATTCCTTGTACGGAAAACGTGTTAAGTATTCTAAAAAGTACAAAGCCCATGATGAGCAAAACCAAGCGAAACTTGGCGATATCGTTAAAATCATGGAAACTCGCCCGCTTTCTGCTACTAAGCGTTTCCGTTTAGTTGAAATCGTTGAAGAAGCGGTTATTATCTAAATAGACGAATCGGAATTTTTAGTCCGAAGGGAGGTTTCATAACATGATCCAACAAGAATCTCGTTTGAAAGTTGCTGACAACTCTGGTGCACGTGAACTTTTAACAATTAAAGTATTAGGCGGCTCTGGTCGTAAATATGCTAACATTGGTGATATTATCGTTGCTACGGTAAAACAAGCAACACCAGGTGGCGTTGTTAAAAAAGGTGACGTTGTTAAAGCAGTAGTAGTACGTACGAAGAGCGGAGCTCGTCGTCCGGACGGTTCTTATATCAAATTTGATGAAAACGCAGCGGTTATCATTAAAGACGATAAGAGCCCACGTGGTACTCGTATCTTCGGACCAGTAGCTCGTGAATTACGTGATAGCAACTTCATGAAGATCGTTTCTTTAGCTCCAGAAGTTCTATAATTTAAGGTATTGCCTTGCTAAGGAGGTGCAGAATTAAGATGCATGTAAAAAAAGGTGATAAAGTACAGGTAATCACTGGAAAAGACAAAGGAAAACAAGGCGTTATCCTTGTGGCTTTCCCAAAGCAAAACCGTGTTATCGTTGAGGGTGTTAACATCGTTAAAAAACACTCTAAGCCATCTCAATTAAATCCACAAGGTGGAATTATTACTAAAGAAGCACCTATTCACGTTTCTAACGTTATGATTTTAGATCCGAAAACAGGTGAACCTACTCGCGTAGGCTTCAAAGTAGAAGATGGTAAAAAAGTTCGTATTGCAAAAAAATCTGGTGAATTATTAGATAAATAATTTTCTTAAGAAAGGAGGTCACTTCATTGAATCGCCTTAAAGAGAAGTTCCAAAAGGAAATTACTCCTGCTCTAGTGAGCAAGTTTAACTATAAATCTGTGATGGAAGTACCGAAAATCGAAAAGATCGTAATCAACACTGGTGTTGGTGACGCGGTATCTAACTCAAAAGCTTTAGACAATGCAGTAGAAGAATTAACACAAATCGCAGGTCAAAAGCCTGTTGTAACTCGTGCTAAAAAATCAATCGCTGGTTTCCGTCTTCGTGAAGGTATGCCAATCGGTGCGAAAGTAACTTTACGCGGCGAGCACATGTATGAGTTCTTCGACAAATTAGTATCAGTTTCTTTACCACGTGTACGTGATTTCCGTGGTGTTTCTAAGAAATCATTTGATGGTCGTGGGAACTACACATTAGGTGTTAAAGAGCAACTTATCTTCCCTGAGATCGATTATGATAAAGTAAGCAAAGTCCGCGGTATGGACATCGTAATCGTTACTACAGCGAAAACTGATGAAGAAGCTCGTGAACTTTTAACACAATTCGGTATGCCATTCCAAAAATAATGGAAGCCAACGCTAAGTAGAGGAGGCGAAAACGTGGCTAAAAAATCTATGATAGCGAAACAAAAGCGTACTCCTAAGTTTAAAGTACAAGAGTATACACGTTGCGAACGCTGCGGTCGTCCGCATTCTGTATACCGCAAATTTAAGCTTTGCCGTATTTGTTTCCGTGAACTTGCATATAAAGGTCAAATTCCTGGTGTTAAAAAAGCTAGTTGGTAAAACCCACAAATGGGAAGGAGGTAAAACACATGGTGATGACAGATCCAATTGCAGACATGCTTACTCGCATCCGTAATGCGAACATGGTACGTCATGAGAAATTAGAGGTTCCTGCTTCTAAAATCAAAAAAGAGATCGCTGAACTTTTAAAACGTGAAGGTTTCATTCGTGATGTAGAATACATCGAGGATAACAAACAAGGTATCCTTCGTATTTTCCTGAAATATGGTGCAAACAATGAACGTGTAATCACTGGATTAAAACGTATCAGTAAACCTGGCTTACGCGTTTACGCTAAAGCTGATGAAGTACCACGTGTACTTAACGGATTAGGTATCGCTCTTGTTTCTACATCTAAGGGAGTAATGACAGACAAAGACGCTCGTCAATTACAAACTGGTGGAGAAGTAGTAGCATACGTTTGGTAATATATATTTAAAACGAACGGAGGTGTGACCACATGTCTCGTATTGGTAAAAAGATTCTTGAAATCCCTGCAGGTGTTACTATTACAATTGCAGAAGACAATACTGTAACAGTAAAAGGCCCTAAAGGTGAATTAACTCGTAAATTCAATGCTGATATGTCTATCAAAATTGAAGAAAATACACTAACAGTTGAGCGTCCATCTGAACAGAAGGAACACCGTGCATTACACGGTACAACTCGTGCTTTAATCGGAAACATGGTTGAAGGTGTAACTGCAGGTTTCGCACGCGGACTTGAATTAGTCGGTGTTGGTTACCGTGCTCAAAAACAAGGAGATAAACTTGTTTTAAGCGTAGGTTATTCTCATCCAGTAGAAATGACTCCGGAAGCAGGTCTTGAAGTTGAAGTACCTGCACCAACTAAAATCGTAATCAAAGGTATCGACAAGCAACGTGTTGGCGAATTTGCTGCTAACATCCGTGCTGTACGTGCTCCTGAGCCATATAAAGGTAAAGGTATTCGTTACGAAGGCGAAGTTGTTCGTCGTAAAGAAGGTAAAACTGCTAAGTAAACCCGTTAGGTGAGAGAAAGGAGTGACAAGAATGATCACTAAAGCTGATAAAAATGCGACTCGTAAGAAAAGACATGCACGTGTACGTGCTAAGCTTACTGGTACTGCAGAACGTCCACGTTTAAACGTGTTCCGTTCTAACCAACATATTTACGCTCAAGTTATTGATGATGTAAATGGTGTAACGTTAGTAAGTGCATCTACTCTTGATAAAGACCTTGCTCTTAACGGTACTAGCAATACTGAAGCTGCTACGAAAGTTGGAGAATCAGTTGCTAAGCGTGCTGTAGAGAAAGGCGTTAAAGAAGTAGTATTCGATCGCGGTGGTTACTTATACCATGGCCGTGTTAAAGCTCTAGCTGAAGCTGCTCGTGAGGCTGGATTACAATTTTAATGGTCAAAGGAGGGAAAATTGATGCATCGCATTGACCCAAGTAAATTAGAACTTGAAGAACGTGTAGTTACGATAAATCGTGTCGCGAAAGTTGTTAAGGGTGGTCGTCGTTTCCGCTTTGCTGCACTAGTTGTAGTTGGCGATAAAAACGGTCATGTTGGATTCGGTACTGGTAAAGCACAAGAGGTACCAGACGCAATTCGCAAAGCTATCGAAGACGCTAAGAAAAACTTAATCGCTGTACCATTAGTTGGTACAACAATTCCACACACAATCAACGGTCATTTTGGAGCTGGTGAAGTATTCTTAAAACCTGCTGCTGAAGGTACTGGTGTTATTGCTGGTGGACCTGTTCGTGCGGTACTTGAATTAGCTGGTGTACAAGATATTCTTTCGAAATCTCTTGGTTCTAACACACCAATCAACATGATTCGCGCTACTGTGAACGGATTAAGCGAACTTAAGCGCGCTGAAGATGTTGCAAAATTACGCGGTAAATCTGTAGAAGAGCTACTAGGTTAAGGAGGGAAAACAAATGGCGAAAAAGTTAGAAATTACCCTCACTCGTAGTGTAATTGGTCGTCCACAAGATCAACGTGCGACGGTAGAAGCTTTAGGTCTTAAAAAGTTGAATTCAACTGTAGTTAAGGAAGAAACTCCTGCTATTCTTGGTATGATCAACAAAGTTTCTCACCTTATAACTGTAAAAGAAGCTTAAGGATAACTCATTAATATAAGGAGGTGCCTGGGAATGAAACTTCATGAATTAAAACCTGCAGAAGGTTCTCGTAAAGTACGTAACCGTGTCGGTCGTGGTATCGGTTCTGGTAACGGTAAAACTGCTGGTAAAGGTCATAAAGGACAAAACGCACGTTCTGGCGGCGGTGTTCGTCTTGGCTTCGAAGGTGGTCAAACTCCATTATTCCGTCGTTTACCAAAACGCGGCTTCACAAACATTAACCGTAAAGAGTTTACTATTGTAAACTTATCAACGTTAAATCGTTTTGAAGATGGTACAGAAGTAACACCTGAATTATTGCTGGAAACTGGCGTTATCAGCAAGTTAAACGACGGTGTTAAAATTCTTGCAAGCGGAGCAGTAGAGAAAAAATTAACTGTTAAAGCGCACAAGTTCTCTTCAAGTGCTAAAGAAGCAATTGAAGCAGCTGGCGGATCAGTTGAGGTGATCTAATGTTTCGTACAATCTCCAACTTTATGCGCGTTGCTGAGATAAGACGTAAAATATTATTCACTTTAGCGATGTTAGTCGTATTCAGGATTGGCACGTTTATCCCAGTGCCATTTACAAATGGAGACGTACTGAAAGCACAAGATCAATTAAATGCCTTAGGTATCCTAAATACATTTGGCGGTGGCGCCTTGAAAAACTTCTCCATCTTCGCGATGGGAATCATGCCGTATATTACAGCATCCATCATCGTGCAATTATTGCAGATGGATGTTGTTCCTAAATTTTCGGAATGGTCGAAGCAAGGTGAAATGGGCCGTCGTAAACTAACGCAATTCACGCGTTACTTTACAATTGTTCTTGCGTTTATTCAGGGGTTTGGTATGTCAATCGGTTTTAACGGTATGGTAGGTGGGCAATTAATTTTGAATCCTGGTTGGAGCACTTATTTATACATTGCTACGGTACTGACTGCTGGTACTGCATTTTTAATGTGGTTAGGTGAACAGATTACAGCTAAAGGTGTAGGTAATGGTATTTCCATCCTTATCTTTGGCGGTATTGCCGCAGCGATCCCAAGTGTTATATCTCAAGTGTATCAACAACAGTTTCAAAATATCGGAGATCAATTGTTCATGAGTATCGTTAAAGTTGCATTGATCTTACTAGCTGTGCTAGCAGTTATTGTTGGTGTTATTTTCATTCAACAGGCTGTTAGAAAGATCCCAATTCAATATGCGAAGCGTGTAACAGGAGGAAATGGGAATCATGCTGGAGCACAAAACACACATTTACCGCTTAAGGTAAATAGTGCGGGTGTTATTCCAGTCATTTTTGCTGTTTCATTCTTAATTACGCCTCCAACTATTGCACAGTTCTTCCCGAATCATGATGTATCGCAGTGGATCATTGCAAACTTTAACTATTCTCACCCAGTGGGAATGATCATATATGTTGCGCTCATTGTAGCCTTCACATATTTCTATGCGTTTGTTCAGGTTAATCCAGAGCAAATGTCAGAGAATCTAAACAAACAAGGTGGATATGTTCCAGGTATTCGTCCGGGTAAGAATACGGAACAATATCTAACAAAAATCTTGTATCGTTTGACCTTTGTAGGATCAATTTTCCTAGCAGCGATTGCAATCTTACCAGTTATCTTTACGAAACTGGGAAATCTTCCCCCATCTGCACAGATTGGTGGAACGAGTATGTTAATCGTTGTCGGCGTTGCTTTAGAAACAATGAAGCAGCTAGAAAGCCAACTGGTAAAACGCCATTACAAAGGGTTTATCAAGCAGTGAGTAAGTGGGAAGAATTGTCTTCCCTACATGCTCATGTACTCTGAGGGGGAACAAGGATGAACTTAATTTTAATGGGGCTTCCTGGTGCTGGTAAAGGTACACAAGCCGAACAGATTGTTGCCAAGTATAACATCCCTCACATTTCAACAGGAGATATGTTCCGTGCAGCTATGAAGGCTGAAACTGAAATGGGTCTACAAGCAAAATCTTTTATTGATAAAGGTGCGCTTGTTCCAGATGAAGTTACAATCGGAATCGTTCGTGAACGTTTAAGTCAAGAAGACTGCGTAAGAGGTTTCTTACTAGACGGTTTCCCACGAACTGTTGCACAAGCATCAGCTCTTGAAGAGATTATGAAAGATCTTGGCAAAAAAATCGACTATGTTTTAAACATTAATGTGGATTCAGGGTTGTTATTAAAACGCCTTACAGGCCGTCGCATTTGTAAAGAGTGCGGTGCGACTTACCACTTAGAATTCAATCCACCAGCAAAAGCTGATGTGTGCGATAAATGTGGTGGCGAATTATATCAACGCTCTGATGACAATGAAGAAACTGTGGCAAATCGCTTAGATGTAAATATTAAGCAAACAAAACCTTTGCTTGATTTCTACGAGGAGCTTGGTTACTTACAAAGCATTAATGGTGAGCAAGATATCAATAAAGTATTTGCTGATATCGATGTTCTCATCGGAGGCTTAGCGTAATGATCATCTGCAAAACTCCTCGCGAGATAGAAATCATGCGAGAAGCCGGCAGGATCGTTGCTTTAACTCATCAAGAGTTGAAACAGCACATTACTCCAGGAATTACAACGAAAGAGCTCGATCAAATAGCGGAAAAGACGATTCGAAAATATGGTGCTACGCCATCTTTTAAAGGATACAACGGATTTCCGGGGAGCATATGTGCTTCTGTAAATGAAGAGCTTGTACACGGAATTCCAGGGAAGCGCAAGCTCGAAGAGGGCGATATCATCAGTATCGATATTGGTGCGAAATACAATGGGTACCATGGAGATTCTGCATGGACGTATCCAGTTGGAAACATTTCTGAATCTGTTCAAAAGCTACTTGATGTCACAGAAAAATCGTTGTATCTTGGTCTAGAACAAGTAAAACCAGGCGAAAGATTATCAAATATCTCACATGCGGTTCAAACCCATGCTGAAGAGAATGGGTTCTCGATCGTTAGGGAGTATGTTGGTCACGGAATCGGGCAAGACTTACATGAGGACCCTCAAATCCCGCACTATGGTCCACCAAATAGAGGTCCTAGATTAAAGCCGGGAATGGTCATCTGTGTTGAGCCGATGGTGAATCAAGGAAGACGATATGTAAAAACACTATCTGATGACTGGACAGTGGTAACGGTAGATGGTAAATGGTGTGCCCACTTTGAGCACACGATTGCTCTTACAGAAGCAGGATACGAAATCCTTACCACTTTATAAGTAGCTGGCTCTCCGGGATTTCAGAGCAGTGTAAAATGTTACTGATTTGAAGAAGGGAGAACTATTGAATGGCTAAAGATGATGTAATTGAAGTCGAAGGTACCGTTCTTGAAACGTTGCCAAATGCTATGTTCAAAGTAGAATTAGAGAATGGGCATGTCGTATTGGCTCACGTTTCTGGTAAAATCCGTATGAACTTCATTCGTATTTTACCAGGAGACAAAGTTACGGTAGAATTATCTCCGTACGATTTAAATCGTGGTCGTATTACGTACCGTTTTAAATAATATAGCACTCCGTAATCTTTAAGGAGGTTCGAGACATGAAAGTAAGACCGTCAGTTAAACCAATCTGCGAAAAATGTAAAGTTATTCGTAGACGTGGAAAAGTAATGGTTATTTGTGAAAACCCTAAACATAAACAAAAACAAGGTTAATCAGAAGGAGGTGCATTCAGAATGGCACGTATCGCAGGTGTAGATATTCCTCGAGACAAACGCGTTGTTATTTCTTTAACTTACGTATTCGGCATTGGTCGCACAACTGCTGAAAAAATTCTTACTGAAGCTGGTATTTCTTCAGAAACACGAGTTCGTGATTTAACGGAAGACGAACTAGGACGTATCCGTGATATCATCGATCGTATTAAAGTTGAGGGAGACCTTCGTCGTGAAGTATCTCTTAACATTAAACGTCTAATGGAGATCGGTTCTTACCGTGGTCTTCGTCACCGTCGTGGTTTACCAGTTCGTGGTCAAAACTCTAAAAACAATGCTCGTACACGTAAAGGTCCACGTCGTACAGTAGCAAATAAAAAGAAATAATAAGTAAAGGAGGTTGAACTAACAATGGCACGTAAAACAAACACTCGTAAAAAACGTGTGAAAAAGAATATTGAAGCTGGTATAGCTCATATTCGTTCTACTTTCAACAACACAATCGTAACACTTACAGATACTCATGGTAACGCACTTTCTTGGTCTAGTGCTGGTGCACTTGGTTTCCGTGGATCTCGTAAGTCTACTCCATTCGCTGCGCAAATGGCTGCTGAAGCTGCTGCTAAAGTTGCAATGGAGCACGGTTTAAAAACATTAGAGGTTACTGTTAAAGGTCCTGGTGCTGGTCGTGAAGCTGCAATTCGTGCTCTTCAAGCTGCAGGTCTAGAAGTAACAGCAATTAGAGATGTTACTCCAGTTCCTCATAATGGATGTCGTCCACCAAAACGTCGTCGTGTGTAATTTTTCTGTATAGAATTTTCCCTTTTGTCTATAATGGATATGATGCATTATCGAGAAATTTCGTACAGAAACATCGCTTGTTGTGCACAATCGGGAACTGCCTAAGGGGGACTTTCGGTTAGACAGGGGGTATCCCTTTGTTTAACCGGGGTTTCGACGTTTTGAAGGAGGGTTTAGTTAATGATTGAAATCGAAAAGCCGAAAATCGAAACGGTTGAACTTAACGAAGATGCTAAATATGGTAAATTCGTAATTGAACCGCTTGAGCGTGGATATGGTACTACTTTGGGTAACTCCTTACGTCGTATTCTTTTATCCTCACTCCCTGGTGCCGCTGTTACTGCTATCCAAATCGATGGCGTATTACATGAATTTTCAACAGTTGAGGGCGTAGTAGAAGACGTTACGACGATCATCTTAAACTTGAAAAAGTTAGCTCTTAAAATCTACTC
Source organism: Bacillus sp. NH11B (assembly GCF_001884205.1). NCBI lineage: Bacteria > Bacillati > Bacillota > Bacilli > Caryophanales > Bacillaceae > Bacillus > Bacillus sp. NH11B. The sequence continues at coordinate 47,445 of NZ_MAOG01000053.1, forward strand.
TGAAGAAGAGAAGACGTTGGAAATTGATGTGCAGGGCGAAGGTATTGTCACAGCTGCTGATATTACTCACGATAGTGATGTAGAAATCTTAAATCCAGATTTACACATTGCAACGTTAGCAAAAAATGCGCATTTCCGCATGCGTTTAACTGCAAAGCGTGGCCGTGGGTATACGCCAGCTGATGCAAATAAAAGCGAAGATCAACCAATAGGAGTAATTCCTATTGATTCTATTTATACTCCAGTATCACGTGTAACTTACCAAGTGGAAAAGACACGTGTCGGACAAGTGGCTAATTATGATAAGCTTACGCTTGATGTATGGACGGATGGAAGCATCGGGCCAAAAGAAGCTATCTCTTTAGGTGCCAAAATCTTAACTGAGCATTTAAATATCTTTGTTGGTTTAACTGATGAAGCACAAAATGCTGAGATTATGGTCGAGAAGGAAGAAGATCAAAAAGAGAAAGTTCTTGAGATGACTATCGAAGAACTAGATCTTTCTGTTCGTTCTTATAATTGCCTAAAACGTGCAGGAATTAATACTGTACAAGAGCTTGCGAACAAAACAGAAGAAGATATGATGAAAGTTCGTAACTTAGGACGTAAATCCTTAGAAGAAGTTAAACATAAACTTGAGGAATTAGGTTTAGGTTTACGTAAAGACGACTGAGGATTTAAACCCATCAACAAAGGAGGGAACTACGAATGGCATACAGAAAATTAGGCCGTACAAGTGCGCAACGTAAAGCTATGTTACGTGATTTAGCTACTGATTTAATTATCAACGAGCGCATCCAAACGACAGAAACTCGTGCAAAAGAACTTCGTTCTGTAGTGGAAAAAATGATCACTTTAGGTAAACGCGGAGATCTTCATGCTCGTCGTCAAGCAGCAGCTTTCATTCGCAATGAAGTTGCTAACGCTGAGACTGGTCAAGATGCACTTCAAAAATTATTCGCTGATGTAGCTCCACGCTATGCTGAGCGCCAAGGCGGATACACTCGTATTGCAAAAATTGGTCCACGTCGCGGAGACGCAGCACCAATGGTAATTATCGAGTTAGTATAATGATGATTAAAAGGGCAGGACAGTTCTTTTCAAGTAACTGGTCATGGCCCTTTTTTTTTAAATATAAAAAATAGGCTAACTTGGCGAAGGAAAGGGTGCCTTGTATTGAAAAAAGAGAAACTTCGGACAGAAAATATATCATTTCAATATCCTGGGGCAGCCTCTTATGCATTAAAAGGTGTTTCATTTTCCTTATATGAAGGAGAATGGGTATCTGTTATTGGACAAAATGGTTCAGGTAAATCTACACTTGCAAAATTATTGAATGGTTTGTTTTTACCGGAATCAGGGACCATTACTGTAAATGATACAGTGGTTTTATCAGAGGAAACGGTATGGGATGTTCGAAAACAAATTGGGATGGTATTTCAAAATCCTGATAATCAATTTGTTGGAACGACAGTACAAGATGACGTTGTATTTGGTCTAGAAAATATCGGAATGCCAAGGGAGCAGATGATAGAGAGACTAGAACAAGCCCTGCAACTGGTCCGTATGGAAGATTTTCTTAATGATGAACCCCATTCGTTATCTGGCGGACAAAAACAGCGAGTCGCAATAGCAGGTGTTTTAGCACTTCAGCCATCTATTTTAATACTAGATGAAGCAACTTCAATGTTAGACCCTCAGGGGAGACTTGAAGTAGTAGAAACGGTTAGACAACTTGTTAATCAAAAGGGTATTACGGTGTTATCGATTACGCACGATTTAGAAGAAGCGGCACAGTCAGACCGTATTATTATTTTGAACAAGGGAGAAATATTAGAGGAAGGTACTCCAGAGCAAATTTTCAAATCCTCTCATATGCTCCAAGAGATTGGATTAGATGTACCTTTTTCGGTGAAAATAGCAGAATTATTAAAAAGAAATGAAATTCACTTGCAAAATACGCATCTTACAATGGAAAGCTTGGTGAACGAACTTTGGAGATTACATTCCAAAAAGTAGAACATCGTTATCAATATAAAACTCCATTTGAAAGACGCGCACTTTATGATGTAGACGTGTCGTTTCCAAGTGGGGGCTATTATGCCATTATTGGTCATACTGGTTCAGGAAAGTCGACGATGATTCAACATTTAAATGGTTTATTACAGCCGACAAATGGTACGGTTCAAATTGGCGAACATTTAATTTCAGCAGGGAAGAAAGAAAAGAAACTTAAACCACTACGAAAAAAAGTAGGGGTTGTCTTTCAGTTCCCAGAACATCAGCTATTTGAAGAGACAGTTGAGAAGGATATTTGTTTTGGACCTACTAATTTTGGTGTATCTGAAGAAGAGGCAAAACAAAAGGCGAAAGATGCAATCCAGCTTGTTGGATTGGACATAGAGTTATTAGCACGTTCTCCGTTTGAGTTAAGCGGTGGGCAAATGAGGCGCGTTGCAATAGCAGGCGTACTTGCGATGGAACCCGAAGTGCTTGTATTAGATGAACCTACAGCAGGGCTTGATCCTAAAGGACAGCACGAGCTCATGGAGATGTTTTACAAGCTTCATAAGGAACAGGGGCTTACAGTCATTCTTGTCACCCACAATATGGAGGATGCTGCTAAGTATGCAGATCAAATTGTGGTCATGCATAAAGGAACGGTCTTTTTGCAAGGAAGAGCAGAGGAAGTATTTTCACATGGAGATGAATTAGAGAAAATTGGTGTGGATCTTCCGATGTCTTTAAAGTATAAACGTGCAATTGAAGAAAAGTTTGGTATTTCAATTTCGAAGGCTACCTTATCTTTAGAGGATCTTACTCATGAAGTTGTACAGGTGTTACGAAAAGGTGGTCATGAATCATGCAGCAGTTGATCATTGGGAGATACATTCCAGGTCAGTCAGTCATTCATAAACTTGATTCTCGTACGAAGCTGTTGATTGTCTTTTTATATGTATTTGTTGTTTTTTTAGCAAATAATGCGATTTCATATGGATTTTTATTTTTGTATGCACTCATTGCTTTATTTTTTGCAAAAGTGCCGATTCGTTATGTACTTTCGGGCTTAAAACCAATTCTATGGATTTTTCTTTTTACATTTTTCCTGCATATTTTTACAAATAAAGAAGGGGAAGTACTATTCCAGCTTGGTTGGTTTTCGATACATGAAAAAGGATTAGAGCAAGGGGTATACATTTCTATACGATTCTTCGTTATTATTTTAATGACGACATTATTAACGTTAACGACGACACCTATTGAAATTACAGATGGGTTGGAGACGTTATTAAAGCCGTTGAAGCGTATAAAAGTTCCTGTTCATGAAATCGCATTAATGATGTCAATTTCACTACGTTTTATCCCGACATTAATGGATGAAACGAGTAAAATTATGAAAGCACAAGCGTCACGTGGCATTGATTTCGCCGGGGGACCGATAAAAGATAGGATGAAAGCTATTATTTCACTACTCGTTCCGTTATTTATTAGTGCTTTTAAGCGTGCAGAGGACTTAGCGATTGCGATGGAAGCGCGTGGATATCAAAGTGGCGAAGGACGTACTAAATTTAGGCAACTACGCTGGAAAACAAGTGATACAGTAACGATTATAAGCTTACTTTGTTTAGCTTGTATTTTGGCATGGGTGCGATCGTAATGGAGAATAAAGAAATGGATAGAATAAAATGTACGGTTGCATATGATGGCATGCATTTTTGTGGTTATCAAATTCAGCCGCAGCATCGTACTGTTCAACAAGAGATAGAGAAAGCATTGCAGAAATTGCATAAAGGAGAACTTGTTCGTGTTCAAGCATCGGGCAGAACAGATTCTACGGTTCATGCAAAAGGACAAGTGATACACTTTGATACCACTTTGTCTCTTGCAGAGTGGCAATGGAGTAATGCTTTAAACACAATGTTGCCAGATGATATTGTTATCAGACAGGTAGAGAAAAAAACAGAAGAATTTCATGCGCGTTACGGTGTCGAGAAAAAAGAATATCGTTATCGTGTATTATTATCAAAGACTGCGGATGTATTCCGTAGAAATTACGTATATCAATATCCATATCCACTTGAAATAAACTCTATAAGAAAAGCGATTCCTTATTTTATTGGAACGCATGATTTCACTTCTTTTTGTTCGGCAAAAACTGACAAAAAAGATAAAGTGCGAACAATTTATGAAATTGAGTTAATTGAGCAAGACGATGAATTAATTTTTCGTTTTGTAGGTAATGGATTTTTATATAATATGGTCAGAATTATTGTTGGTACGTTACTTAACATAGGGCAAGGAAAGCTTGATCCTGATAGCATTCCAGAGATTTTAGCGAAACAAAATCGCCAGTTTGCTGGAAAGATGGCTCCAGGTCATGGACTTTACTTATGGCAGGTAAACTATAACAACTAATCCTGGTGTAACATTTGCTTGACATTAGAAACTCAAAAGTATATCATAACATATGGTATTGTTTCTAAAACCACGATTAGCCCCGGAAGGAAATCGTGTTTAAGATAAACAATAGATTTTTTCTATGGAAAAGATAACGAGGAGGGAAACACATGCGTACGACTTTTATGGCAAAAGCTAACGAAGTTGAGCGTAAATGGTATGTGGTTGATGCTGAAGGTCAAACTTTAGGTCGCCTATCTACTGAAGTAGCATCCATTTTACGTGGTAAAAACAAACCTACATTTACACCACACGTTGACACGGGTGATCATGTAATTATTATTAACGCTGAGAAAATTCATTTAACAGGTAATAAATTAAACGATAAAATTTACTACCGTCACACTAACCACCCAGGTGGACTTAAGCAAAGAACAGCTCTAGAAATGCGTACAAACTACCCTGTACAAATGTTAGAGCTTGCAATTAAAGGGATGCTTCCAAAAGGACGTTTAGGACGTCAAGTATCTAAGAAATTAAACGTGTATGCTGGAGCAGAGCATCCACACCAAGCACAAAAACCAGAAGTTTACGAACTTCGCGGATAATCAATTAAAGGAGGGCTTACTTTGGCACAGGTTCAATACTATGGCACTGGACGTCGTAAGAGTTCAGTAGCGCGCGTGCGCCTAGTTCCAGGCGAAGGACGCGTTATCATTAACGGTCGTGATTTTGAAAACTATATCCCATTTGCTGCATTACGTGAAGTAGTGAAACAACCTCTAGTTGCAACAGAAACTTTAGGTAACTACGATGTACTTGTAAACGTAAATGGTGGTGGATACACTGGTCAAGCTGGTGCTATTCGTCACGGTATTTCTCGCGCTTTATTAAAAGCTGATCCAGAATACCGTCTAACATTAAAACGTGCAGGTCTATTAACTCGTGACGCACGTATGAAAGAGCGTAAAAAATACGGTCTTAAAGGCGCACGTCGTGCACCTCAGTTCTCAAAACGTTAATTTTTGCGAACTACAAACCCCAACCATTTTGGTTGGGGTTTTTTTATGTTTAATTCCTCTTTTGTAATTTTTGTAGTTTGGAATATTTTAGTGCCACCGCCTTGCGTATGCTTCTTCTTTAGAAGTTTAGACTAATACGTATTAGGGAGGTTTATAAGTACTATGAATGTCATTGTCAGCTTACAAGAAAAACAAAAAGAAAAGCAGTTGAAATACGAGCGGAAGATGCTGCGAGAATTATCATTAAAAACATTGCGCTCAAATATTCGTGATGCCTTTCAGATGCAAGAACTTCATCGTCAGTATGAAGATTATTGTATTGAACTAGGGATAGAATCTTATTTATTAGGAGCGAGATACAGTAAATTTGGTTATTATGGTGAATCATTCTTTGATGTGAAATATAGAGCCTTGGAAGAAGAGCAACAATTAACTGAAACATTATTTCAATTTTTAACAAGTATGACTATGCGTGAAATTAAACTGCAAGATGAGGAATTACTTTTTGAATCTTGCCAGCAGTTTATCGGTCTGTGGTGGCAGGAAGGGTATGAAAAAGGTGAACGAAGATATCGATTAAAGCTACACTAAGACAAGCATAAACTTTCCTCTTGTCCCATATAAGTAATTAGAGGGACTAGCTGGAGGAGGAAAGGTATGAAGAGAATTCGAATTATCTCTTTTGCGCTCGCTGCGGTTGTTTTGTTTTTTTTAGTCAAACAAGAATTTCAAATTACAAAATCGTGGCGAGCATGGAATTTACCCTTATCAGGGAAAGTGATCGTACTAGACGCTGGGCATGGTGGTCCAGACGGAGGGGCTGTTGGTGGAAAGGATATTGTAGAAAAAGATATTACGCTTGAAATTACAAAAAAAGTACAAGATTATTTACAAGAACAAGGTGCGTTAGTTATTTTAACTCGTGAAGGAGATTATGATTTAGCTAACAAAGATACAAAGTCATATAGTAGGCGTAAAGCAGAGGACTTAAAAAGGCGTGTAGAGATTATTAATAAGCCTGATGTAGACTTTTTTGCAAGCATTCATTTAAACGCCCTAACTAGCGGTGGATCTAAAGGCGCACAAACGTTCTATTACCGTTCTTTAATTGAAAATGAACGGGCTGCGAAATTTATACAGGCTGAATTGAGAACGAGCTTAGAAAATACGAATCGTTCTGCTAAAACAATTCCTCACGTGTACTTATTGAAGTATGCCAAAAAACCAGGTGCTTTAATTGAGGCTGGCTTTTTGTCGAATGTGAATGAAAGGTATATGCTAAATTCGGAGAAGTATCAGCAAAAAGTAGCAGCTGCAATATATCGTGGTATATTACGTTATTTCACAGAAAAAGGAAATCCTCCGGAATAAGGAGGATTTTTCGAGTTTCTCTCGTTAACGAAGTTTTCCGAAAATATGTTATACTGGAAATGTAAACGCATTTATTTCAAAAATAAAGAGAGATAAATTTAATTAACATTACGTTATTTTTCATACAGGGGGCTGGGCTAATTATGGTAACAAAAGAGCAGGTAGTGGAAGCGTTGGAAGGGATTGTAGATCCGTTTTTACATAAAACGTTAAAAGAAACAAATGCAATTAAAGAGGTAACAGTCAAGCCTGAGAAGGAACATGTAAGTGTTAAAATTGCAATTGTAAAAACAGGTACAGCGGAACAAATGCAGTTGCAGTCTGGAATTGTAAAGTTAGTAAAAGAACTTGGGGCAACAACAGTTGGACTTCGTTTTGCAGAATTTACAGAAGAGGAATTAGCTCAGTTTGCACCACCGCAAGAGGAAGAGAAAAGTGAATCTTTATTATCACCGAACTCACATACAACATTTTTAGCAGTGGCAAGTGGAAAAGGTGGAGTAGGGAAATCGACTGTTTCCGTTAACCTTGCAATTGCTTTAGCTCGTTTAGGGAAAAAGGTCGGTATCATTGATGCGGATATTTACGGTTTTAGTGTACCGGATATGATGGGTATAGAGAAACGTCCAATCGTAAGAGGGGATAAGATAATACCAGTGGAGCGTCTAGGTGTGAAGGTGATCTCAATGGGATTCTTTGTAGAAGATAATGCACCAGTTATTTGGAGAGGACCGATGCTTGGGAAAATGTTAAATCACTTTTTCACTGAAGTAGAATGGGGTGATTTAGATTACTTAGTATTGGATTTACCACCAGGTACGGGTGATGTTGCTTTAGATCTGCATTCGATGTTGCCGGCTTGCAAAGAGATTATTGTAACAACGCCGCATCCAACAGCCGCATTTGTAGCAGCGCGTGCTGGAGCTATGGCTTTACGTACAGAACATAGTATTCTTGGTGTTGTTGAAAATATGGCGTATTTTGAAAGTAAAGCAACTGGTGAAAAAGAGTATGTGTTTGGAAGAGGTGGAGGAGATAAATTAGCTACGGAACTCCAAACAGATGTGCTTGGTCGAATTCCACTTCAACAACCGGATTGGAATAAAGAGGACTTTGCGCCGTCAGTATATGAAGATACGCATACAACTGGTCTTATTTATCGTTCGATAGCTGAGACAGTTATTGATAAAACAGCTGTCGCGCAAAAATAAAGTAGTAATGAGTGGACAATATATACATTGTCCACTCATTACTATAATTTTTATTGTTGTTCTTTGTTCCCATCTTGAGAACCACCTGCACCGCCTGCACCTTTTTTATCAGACCCGCCTTTTTCGGCTTTTTGTACACCTTTACTAATGATGTCAATCATCTTAGTCTGGAAGAGTGGACTTTCGGCAGTTTCGGTTAGTACTTGTTGTAAATATAGACGATACTCTTTACTCTTCATTGTTTGTAACATCATTTTTTCTACTTCAGGATTTTTCATAATCTCTATAACACCTGATTGGTATTCAGGGTCTTTTAGTAAAGTTTTCATTAAGTTTGTTTGTTCTTTTCCCATACTTTTAGCAAATTTCGATGAGAACTCAGGGTCTTTAAAGAGCTTTTCCCAGAATTGTTGCCCTTTTTCGGATACCATTGCATCTTCAATCGTTTTCTTTACTACTGTTTCATCTAGTATGAGTGCTTGTTTCATTTTTTCATCAGTTAATACATCTTGGATCGCTTTTTTTCCTTGGTCTGTTTTTAAAATATCAACAATCATTTTTTTTGTTTGATCATAATCAAGTTCGGATTTTGCTTCTTTTTCTTGTGCACATGCCACTAGTGCGATAAATAGAAAAGAAGAAATCAAAACGAGCAGCAGCCGTTTCATAAATTGGAGCTCCTTTCAGCACAGTTCTCTTTTTTTAATATAAATCTCTTTAAGGAATTTATACATTAACATGGCTAGCTTTTTGAAATTGTCATTGATACAATTTAATTAGAAATATAAGAATAATGGGGGATGTGTTGTGAATAGCCGCAAGTGGGTACGACTATTTTTTACGACGTTGTTTCTGGGTGGGATTAGCACAGTCTTTATTGGATTTGTTTTAGAATGGGACAAGTACGCTAAATTTTTTCAAAATTTCGACGGAAAAGAGATTTTAGCAATTTCTTTTTGGTTGATGGGCGTAGGATTTATTTTTAGTGTTATAAGTCAAATGGGATTCTTTGCGTATTTAACGATCCATCGTTTTGGATTAGGGATGTTTCGGTCATCGTCTTTATGGAATGCGGTGCAACTCTTCTTTATTGCGTTCGTATTGTTTGATTTCGTTTATTTAAGGTCAGTACTTATTGCGAATGGGGAAGCTTCATTAGGGAATAACATACTTGTTGCGGGGATATTATTTGTGTTTGGGGCAATTGTCGCATACATAAAGAGTAAAGAAACGAATAAAAAAGCATTTGTGCCCGCTCTGTTCTTTATGATTGTTGTAACAATTCTTGAATGGGTACCAGCGCTCCGGATTAATGATACAGATTGGTTATATTTAATGGTGATACCACTCCTATTATGTAATTCATATCAGTTACTTGTATTGCATCGTTTAATTGGACAAAAGAGTAAGTCAGCTTAATGAGGAGAGAGTGGATTTGTAATTAGCCAGATTCTTATCGTTTGTAAATACGAGGATAAAAAAGCTCTGCTATTTTTCATTAAAATAGCAGAGCTTTTTATGTGTGAAGAATCGTGTAGAAAAGAATTACTTAATATCTTCGCTTTTCGTACTTGTGTTGGAAATAAGTTGTGATACAGATGTTTGTTCATATCCGTCGCTCTTTAATTTTTGTAAGAGTAATGGTAAAGCCTTATTTGTTTGAAGAGCAGAATCAGAAGCGTGTAATAAGACAATATCTCCACCCTTTAAATTGCTAGAGACTGTGGAAACGATTTTATTTACGCCGGGATTTTTCCAGTCATTTGAATTGTTACTCCAATGAACGATGGTGTATCCGAGTGATTCGGCTATTTTAAGGGTTGTTTTGTTAAAGTCGCCACTAGGTGGGCGTAATAGCTTGACTTGTTTTACGCCAAGTTTCGTAAAAACATCTTGCGCTCGCAAAAGATCTCTTCGTATTTCATTTGCTTCTAGTGAATTGTAGGATGTGTAATTATAGCCCATACTACCAATTTCATGTCCATCTTTCATGATTCGTTCGACAATATCAGGGTGTCTTTCGGCCCATGCAGCAGAGAGAAAGAAGGTTGCATTCTTAATTTCTCTTTCTTTGAGTGTATTAAGGATTGGAATAGCTTTTTTATCTCCCCAACTAATGTCAAACGTGAATGCAACTTGTTTTTTTGCGGTGTCCCCTTTGTAAATCACCTTAGGGCCAGTAGCGGTTGAAAAAGCAGATTCATGTGAATATGTTTTTAAAAAGAGTAGCCATGCTGTAAATAAGGAAAGTACGACTATTAAGCTAATGTGTTTAAATGTTCTTTTACTCGTAATAAAAAAGAAAAACATAATATTACGCCCCTTTGTCCAATCCTTTTCAGTTACATATATGCTTTAAATTTAAAAAAGAGAACAAGGGATTAACATCGTAGGTGGTGGATATAATGAATGATAGAATTTTATTTTTTGATGATACATTATTGGTAACTGAAAATGAGTGGGGCGTTTATTGATATATGTAAGGAACTATTGGGGTGATAATTTGCTTGGGATTATGTTAACGAAGGAAGAGAGAAAAGAAATGGAATACATACTGAAGAGAGAGTTAGAGGAACTTTTATTTGATTTTGAAGATGAGCGTATACATAGCGTTGTGAAAAAGGCGATGGAAGAAAGATATAAAATCATTTTTTGTTTATTTCGGAGAGTTGCTAATAGAGAAGAATGTATTCGGTATGTAAGAAAAAGAATTTTTTATTAAAAAGTGTTGACGTTAAGAGTGAGTATATGATAAATTAATAAACGTCGCTGATGCGGAAACGCAGAAAACGACAAAAAAGAAATTAAAAAACTTAGTTGACATCGAAAAACGAAG
>NZ_MAOG01000054.1:0-21289 GCF_001884205.1 Bacillus sp. NH11B
GAAGCCAATTCATCTCCCACCTACTCACTTCGCGTTCCTTGAGGAAGGAGTCTTCTTGGCTAAAATGATAAAAAGTAATAACCAAGAATAGTATTTGTAGATGCTCGTATAGATAAACCACTATCCTTTAGGAGGGTTCATCTTCTTAGATAAAGAAGGATTCTCCAATTCCGCTCTAGAATGAACAGTAATGTATAATATATCCCCCTAAAATATGGAAAGGAGGAAGTGGAATTTGAGCAGGATTATTTGGTATATATCTACTGTTTTTGCTGTTATAGTAGCTAGTTATGTTGTTTTCCAATATTTTATTTTGGATGGATCTCAATCAGGACTTATAAAAATGAAACTTATGTATGTAGCTAAATTAAGCAGTTTTTGGTACATTATGTTATTTGTACATATTACAACAGGTATATTAGCGTTAGTAATTGGTCCGTTTACGCTGTCCACAAACTTTAGAGAAAAGAATGTCAACCGTCATCGATTACTCGGAAGAATCTATATGGTTGGTATATTATTAGGCGGCATATCAGGACTATACTTAGCCTTTTATGCTTCGGGTGGTTTACTAGCAAAGCTTGGTTTCGGTTTCGGATCCTTACTTTGGCTAATATCAGCATATCAAGCATTAAATAGAGTTCAAAACAAAAAAATTCAAGACCATCGCAATTGGATGATCAGAAATTATTCTTTAACCTTTGGGGCAGTTACATTAAGAATTTGGTTACCTTTGTTTATTGTGTTATTCGGCCCAGAGCAGTTTGAACAAAGTTACGCTGTTATTGCGTGGTTATCTTGGGTACCGAATTTAATTATTGCAGAAGTATTCATAAGACAAAGAACTAATAAAGGAATATACCTGAAAAGAGATGATTTATGGTATTAACGTGTCGTTAAGAGTAGGGATATTTTAGTAATGTAATGGTTTTATAAATGAATTAACTTGTACAAATTATAAAGTAAGCTATTGAGGTGTTAGTTAATAATCTATCATTAAAATAATACAAGAAAAATAGCACGTTGGTTTCTAGTGAGCATAAACCGCTATTTTAAAGGCGTTTTATAAAAGAATAAATTTTGAAAATATGTTAATACTATATATACACCAAGGTGCAAGGTGAATAGCCATCGAATTCTTCTTATGCATGCACAATTTTTGTGCATGCTTTTTCTTCAATAAAGTAAGGATTTTGTTTAATTTCCATTAACCTTTTTATCTCCTTCGAATATAGTAATATCATCCAAGTGAATACCCAGGTTGCTCTGGATCAGCTTCCTAGTGTTCCTGGTGCTCCTATTACGAAGAATCCGTTTATAACCAGCGGGTTCTTTTATTTTTTCTGCATTTAATAACTATTTTATTCAACTTTCCATTAAGCTAATTTTTCTAATAAACCTTACAAACTTGTAATACTAATGTCACCTAAAAGAATGTTTTCCTGGCTAATAATGGTTTAATATATAGATTGTTAACTTTATTAAACAAAACACCATTGGTAGGTGACAGTTTGTGGAAAGAAAATTATTACGTTATGGCATTGTATGTATAGCTTTTATTACTATCCCCATTTTATTTATACACTTTGTTTCATCTCAATTCGTTCCAAAAGAATACAGTGAAGAATGGCCGGAAGTAAGTAAAACTACTGAACTAATAACTATCGGTTACTTTTAAAAAGAAAAGGATCTTGATATTATAATTAAAAAAATTGAACCTTCAGAAGAATATAGAACACATGAAATCCACCTATACGGACATGTGGCAGATAATAAAAAGCAAAAAGTTTCTGCTGTTGTAAATTTTCGTGATAACTATTCAATTAGAGACACATCTGAAGTTAAAATCAAAGAGCCTTTAAATAAAGGTTGGATGCTCTTTCAGTTAAAATAACGCTTTTGTTTATTGAAAATCAATTAACTATAATTTGAAAAATCGGAAACATTTACTCAATGCTTTTTCTGAATACTCATGATATTATTTATGTGCTGATGTTCACCATCCCAAGAGCTCAGTAATTTCATCCACAGGCTCCACTCTCGCCCTTTTGAGAGTGGAGCTTTTATTTATAAGGATTATCCTCAATTCATTTTTATAAAATTCAAATTTTTCCCCACTTCACATCAACGCGTTTTTGACTAGCTTCTCGGCTGAATCCGTCTGGGTACCTTGTTGCTAATTTAGAGATATTCATTTGTGCAATATCTTCTAAGGTATATCCAATTTCGTGAGACATGATGGAAATGTAATACAAAAGGTCTCCTAACTCTAAAGCCAATCTATGGGTGTTTCCTTCCTCTTCTCCTGGGCAATGAGCCGGAGCAAATCCATGACCGTGAAATATACCTTTTTTTACAATATTTGCAGCCTCACTAGCTTCTCCCTTAAAATTTCGTTCTGGGGGTGCCACAAAATTTCAAGTTGATAGCGATATGTTGCTATCCCAATGAATAAAATTTGATTATATAAAAATAATAAAAACACAACTGTTATACGTAATGAGGTGTAAATCATGTCTTTAAATGAAAAGACCTTAGAAACCATGGAAAATACCATTGTTGAAACTATCCAGACAAATAATTTACAAGAACTTAAGAATAAATTAGAACAGATCTTTGATATTTGTGCCGATTTAGTTGAACATCCATTACAATTAAAAACAAAAACGAATGTTCTACTGTATTATTTTGAAGGCCTGACAGATGGTTTTGCACTAAAAGGAAATGTCGTTACACCATTATTACAAGAAGTAAATGAAGACAGGCAAGTATTTAATTCTAATATTATTGCTACTTATACAAAAACAGTATATACATGGAATGAAATTAAAAAAGGGCTGCTCGAGGGACAATGTGTACTGTTTATGGAAGGAGAAAAGAAAGCCCTTCTCATAAATACAAAGGGATGGGCAGAAAGATCGATTCAGGAACCTATTTCAGAAGTTACCATTAAAGGTTCTCATGATGGGTTTATTGAGAATGCCACTAAAAACATAGGTCTCATTCGTAGATATATTCCTTCTACTGAGTTAAAAATCAAAAAAATGACAATCGGAGAACGGGCCACTACTTTTGTATATTTACTTTACTTAGGCGATGTAGCTAACGAAGATGTGGTACAGGAAGTGGAGACAAGAATCTGTAAAATTAAAACTGATACAGTATTGAGCATAGGAGAATTGTCCAACTTTACAAAAGATCAAAATTGGACTCCCTTTCCACAGGCTTATTTAAGTGAACGCCCAGATGCTATTTCTAATCATATCCTTGATGGTAAAGTAGCAGTGTTAATTGATAGATCTCCTGGTGCAATGATCGTTCCAATGAATTTAATTGGATTTTTTCAGACTCCCGATGATTATAATGTACATTGGCTGATTGCATCATCTTTTCGCTTATTACGATTTTTAGGATTTATTATAGCTATATTTTTACCCGCAATATATATTGCAATGGTTTCATTTCACTTTGAAATCATTCCTTTAGATCTATATACTTCTATTGCAACGTCAAGAGTTAAAGTCCCTTTCTCACCTTTACTAGAAGCATTTATTATGGAAATCACATTAGAAATGCTTCGTGAAGCTGGTATTCGTCTACCACAACCAATTGGACAAACCATTGGAATTGTTGGAGGGATTGTAATTGGACAAGCAGCTGTTCAAGCGGGACTTGTGAGTAATGTTATGGTTATTATCGTATCTATTACTGCCATTGCATCATTTGTTGTTTCTAATTATGATTTATCAAGTTGTATTCGGCTTATTCGTTTTCCAATGATGTTATTTGCCTACTTTTTTGGAATTGTAGGTATAGTTAGTGGATTAATGCTCTTATTTGCTCATTTTGTTTCACTAACTTCCTATGGTTCACCATATGGATTGCCAATTGCACCATTTCGTCTCCAAGAGTTAAAAGATTCTTTTGTAAGATTTCCTATTTCTATGATCACCACCCGCTCGAGCACAGGACTGCCGAAACAAAGAAAGAAAAAAGAAGGTGGCTCGCATGGGGAAACTTAAATTCCAAAGCATAACTTTATTCGAATATATTGTTTTCATTCATTCACTGCAACTTGCATCAGGTATGTTAATTATGCCAAGCCCTCTTGCCACTACCGCTGGTACAGACGGCTGGATTTCTATCATTCTGGGATGGATAATTACTTCTATAATTGGCGTAATTATTATATTAATGTTACAAAAAAATCCTAACAAAAATTTCTCTCAGATCTTAAATACATACTTTGGTAAATGGATAGGGACAATTTTTCTTCTTTTATATGCCTTTTATCTATTTTTTGCTGGCTTTAATACTTTATTAAAGGCAACTGATATTGTAAAAGTATGGATATTCCCTTCCACTCCTGCTTATCAAATTGCCATATTATTACTATTACCTTTTATTATTTTATCACTGAGTGGGATAAGGGCTCTTACTAGTTACTCTATGCTGGTTTTCTTCTTCACTACTTGGATGCCAATCTTTCTCCTTTTCTCATTACAGAGTATTTACAATCCTTTACACCTACTACCTATTTTTAAAGATGGCTTATATCCTATTGTAAAGGCAACAAAAGAAACCATTACTCCTTATGCGGGCTTAGAAATTGCATATTTTATTTATCCGTTCTTACAAAAAAAACAAAAGGCCATAAAAGGAATACTAATAGCGAATACTGGAACCATGTTTCTCTATTTATATGTGACTATTCTTTCTTATATATACTTTAGTCCGGAGGGGATAAAAGACGTAATTTGGCCAGTATTTCATCTGTTAAAAGGAGTTCGTTTTTCTTTCATAGAACGATTAGAAATTTTATATATCGCTTACTATTTGATTGTATTTTCCACTACAATATATCCGTATTTATTTTTCAGTTTTGAATCTGTGACCATTTCATTTCAAAAAAAATCTCGTAATTGGGCGTTGGTTGGTTTTATGTTATTAATAGTCGGCTTGTTTGTTTTTCTAAATCCCGATGTGGATCAATATTTATTTATATATTCTCTTATGGATATCTTAAATATCATTTTCTTTATTGTATTACCAATCATCTTTTTCGCTTACAGCATTGTTTTTACTTGGTTTACTAGGAGGAAACAGCTTTGATTCGAAAATGGATATGGATTGTAATCTGTTGTGTATGTTTAATTGGTTGTAGTCATAGAATTCCTCTTGAAAAAGTTTCTTTAATCCTTTTAATCGGCTTAGATAGAACTTCTAATGGAAACATAAAAGTGGGCACAAGCATACCACTCTTTCATCATAAACAGCAAAGCAGTACTGTAGAGCATTGGGCTCAGGCGTCAACCATATATGATGGATTTAGCAAAATGGATACAAAATTAACAGGGTATGTGACATCATCCAAAGCTGAAGTTATTTTAATTGGGGATAAATTAGCACAAGAAGAAAATTGGATACAGGCGCTCGATTCCTCTTACCGTGATCCTTACGCTACCATCAATGCTAAAGTGGTGCTTGTTGATGGACCGGCAGAAGATGTGTTTAAAGTTAATAGGCCTGATAAGCCATCACTTCCATCTTATATAAAGGGTGTAATCGAATCGTCTATTCAAAATAATCAATCCGTCTCTTCCACGATTCAGCAATTAATGAGAGAAAAAAATGAACAGGGAATGACGCAAACTGTTCCCATTATCAAGAAAACAAATAATGAAATTGATACGGTAGGAATTGCATTTTTAAATCATCAAGGAAAGTACTTAACGAAGATTCCTAAAACCGATGTGAAGTTTTTCAACCTTATTAATAAGTCAAAAAATACAGGTCGGATGATACTACACCTTGTTCTTTCTCCAAAAAAATCTGATAAAAAGCCAAATACGTCTGTTCTCGTACAAAATACAAAGAGAAAAATTAGTGTTGATTTCCAAAAAGGTAAATTTATTTTTAATATAGATGTAAGTATGAATGTATCCTTAATTGAAAAAACCAACGGAAACTTAACTAAAACTCGTTTACATGGTAATAAAAATATAGGTAGGTTGGAACATGAAATCCAGGAAGAGTTCAATAAAAAATTACAAGGCATGTTACAGGATATGCAGAGAAATAAAATTGATCCAATTGGTTTATCATTACACGCTAGAGCTTTTGAATATAAAGAATGGAAAAAGGTAAAAGAAGATTGGTTGCGCGCTTTTTCAAAAGCTAAAATACGTGTGAATACACACGTTAAAATAAAAGATACAGGAACAGTTAGAAATTAAACTATCTAGATTATTTTTAGCCAAGAAAACTTCCCCCTCAATTTGTGTGAAGGTGCAAAGTTTCTCAAGAGATAAACAGAGGCATGAATATATGAGGAAATATTATGAGGCTACTAGTAATTCCTGTAATTCATGATATACCGAAAAGGCGAAGTCTCCACAGAGACTCCGCCTTTTCAACGTCCAATGAACTACAACAAAATGTTTTAGTTTTAAAGCCATCGATTAAACTTCCTGATGTATAGTCTCTTTATAATTTCAGTAACTAGAGCATATATTGTTTAAATTCCAAATAACCACGGGAAATAATACAACGGAAGTGGAGTTAAGCCAATTTGGGTACTTAACCTGGTAAATGGAAGGGAAATTCCTATAATCATAACTAAACCTGGAAGTATTAAAACAGGTCTAGCAGCCGTACTTTGTAGGAAAGGAATATGTTGAGTTCGAATCATATGCACAATCAATAATTGTGTTAATAATCCTACTACGAACCAACCCGTTTGAAATAAGGATTGCATTTCAGGGATATTTGCACCAAATATATTCCACATTACACTAAAAATGGTTATATCAAAAATACTACTTACCGGCGCAATAAAAATGATAAAGCGAAATAAATCTTTCTTATCCCAACTTCTTGGTTTTACTAAAAATTCATTGTCTACTTTTTCCCATAGAATTGAAAGTTGGGATAGATTATATAACAAGTTCTGACATAATATCTGAATTGGTAGCATTGGAAGAAAAGGAATAAAGGCACTAGCAATTAATAAACTTAATACATTTCCAAAATTTGAACTTGCTGTCACCTTAATATACTTTAATATATTCCCAAACGTTGTACGACCTTCCACAATAGCATCTTCTAATACAAATAAGTTCTTTTCTATAGGTATAATATCTGAACACTCTTTAACAATATCATCTGCTTTATGGATAGATATACCAACGTCAGACTGCTTTAAAGCAAACACATCGTTAATTCCATCTCCCATAAACTCAACTGTATGCGCATTCATTTTTAGTGCCTTAATAATACGGAATTTTTGACTAGGATTTAATTTTGCAAACACATTCGTATTACTCGCTAAATCATGAATTGCATGAAATGCCCAGTGTTCTTGTGGGACATCCTTAAATGTAGTTCTATTTACTCCTGCATCGATTTGCAAATCATTTTTTATTACATCCCAAAGTGGATTATTTTGACGTTTTGGTTGCCCCTCTTCATCCCATTTTATTCTTTCTGTTCCTAATTCATAATTCTAATGGTGTGGGGTGTATATTTCTCCGTAAAAGTAACTTATTTTCATCTTTTTCAAACAATTTATTATATTATTTTCATCTAATTAGGCACAGAAACAATTTTAAAATTCTTACTACTTTTTAGGAAAAACGTTTTTAGGGTACATTTTAAAATAGCTCTTTTTCTTTAAAATGTTTCTGTGCTTACTATTTAAAATATCTTATGTCAAAATTCCCCGCAACTAATATATTAAATGTTTTATAATTATATATAATATGGGATATTATAGTTAAATATTCCATATTATAATCTATTAAATATAGCGTATTTAACTTATTATGAATTGATTTGTTAGTCTAAGTATGAATTATTAAGTATGTTTTGTTTATAATTGTCACAATATAATTTTATATTCGACCTTTTAATTACTTATAGAACATTTACATATGTTATAACTGTTATTTATGAGATAAAGAATCTCTCTACATATAAGATTTACTTAATTTAGATTTTTTCTCTCTCAATCATTTTGTCGAAAAAAGTCGGATTTTTAGATTTTTTCTTTATTTTTTATTGTAAACGTTTTATTTTCGTGTTACCATCTTAATCAAACAATAGATAGTAACAAACTTAAAATATTTCTTTCCATTAGACACATATAAATGTTCGGTAACAACATGAAAATATGGCCAAAGAAAAATGAACTACATGTTAAAATATTCAATGGGATTTTTACCACCTAATTTTTCTGTTAATTCAGAATTTACACCTTTAACATTTTGTCCCTAAACAAAATTTATATTTTAGCGTGGAAAACCCAAAAAACTAAATCACCCACCCAAATTAATAAATGAAATATCTGGTTATATCTAGTAATAAGTCATGAGAAAATGATTTCTTCCCTAAGAAAACTGAGCCAATTAATAAAAAGCATCTAAATTACTATCTATTGTTGATCACATATTTACCAACTATAAAAAAGAACCTACTGAAGGTTCTTTTTTATTTCACCGTTTAACTCACATCTGATAGAGATAAGGAACTAATTTCTGGATTTATGTTAACTCGGTTTATATAGGTTTCTTTTATTTACATTTGCGCACTTATATAGATACGGTGCTGATTTTACTTTTTGTTTTTTTATTTTTATACAACTATGTTAGCGTTTTCAATAAGTTTTTATAATTACATATTATTTCCTGTTTTTTTAACTGGTTTGACAGTACATGTTGACCATAAGGTTCGTAGCATAAATTGAATACGGATCATACACTATGCTTTGATCTGAACTACTCACCACTTCAAACAGACCGCGAGGATGTTAAGTGGTGAGTAGTTTAAAGAACCTTACCCTTATTAAAAAACTTTACAATAAAACCTTAATTTGTAATAGCGTATATTTTCACTGTAAATTTGTTAGTTGCGCCACTTGGGTTTGCAATATAGTATTTAGAATTTGTATATGCTTCAGTCTTAGACCCATTCGAAATGTTTCCCCAACGAACAGAATCCGTCCCCAGAGAAACATCAATCATAACATTGAAGGAAATAGTAGAAGCATTATCTTTTTCTGTAGGCTCGATAACCCATTTTAACCCCTTTGTTCCTGTAGGTAAATTATTAATGCTAAAGTTTTGACTTGATCGATTTTTTTGTCCAGATAATGGATTCGATTCAGAAGAAATTTGGGAAATTAATATTTCTTTTTCACTTGAGTCTATCCCATTTAATCTGATAATACTATCTATTAAACCTGGTCCAGGAAAATCAGCAGCAATAATACCAGAATGCTTAATACCACTTTGTTCTATGAAATCAGTTCCAAGTGTATTCATTCCCCCATAAAATACTTGTCCATTTATGTCTCGAGGGAAATCTCTCCATTCATTTGTTACATTTTTTTGAATCAGTTTTGGATTACTATTAGTATTTCTGCTCTCTTTTCCGCTTGCAACAAACCAAGGGTAACAATTATTCAATAATGCTGCTGCACCACCCGTGCCACTAAAATGGTTGAGATAAATCTTACCATTGTTAAAGTTATTATTTGCATTTAGAAGATGGGTTTTCACCGCATTCCATTTTTCATACATTCCGTCTGGTCCAGTGCCAACTTCAAACTTATCTTGGGTATTCAAAGATTCATAATTAATACCATATTCTTGAGATGCCGAGAAATTTTGTAATATTACAATTTTCCCTCGAACATCTCCTAGCTTAGGATTATTTTTTTCTGAGGATGGTACAGAATTCGGATCCCAAAAATAGGAAACATTACGGTCTTTATAATTTTTAAATATTTCCTCGAATGATAGCGAGCCACTTTCAGAATCAGTATCTTCCTTTAAACGCATTAAAATAGTTTCTTTAGGATTATCTCTTAGAAATTGAATTGTCTCTTTTAATACATCTTCAAACATTGCTTTTTGATTTACAATTCCATGGTGCATCGCAAAAGAATCTTTTACACGTTTAACACGCATGTCTACATAACGAATTCCTGCATTGAATTGTTGAGATAGGGTCATTGTTTGATTTCTTGTCAAATTTTCATCAATAAAACTTGCCCCATGTAAAGCCATTGAACCATGAGTCCCCGGGATAGATACTTCGCTTATTCTTTTTGTATCTTCTAGTTTTGACATCCATGTTGGATTTTGATAGCCTATATTGGATTCATAGGAATAACCTGGATGACTATCAGCAAATACTGTAGAAGTCGTACATAAACTTGCAAGTGTAAAACAAGTAAGGATTCCACTTTTTAAGATGTTTTTCATTTTTATTTTCTTCATTATATCTCTCCTAACTTTTAATAGATTAGTCTCATAAAATAAGGTACGTTTTTTTACAATATACATTGCTTCTTTTCCCAGAATAATGAAATTTTCTGCTTGAAAATATTTTTGATAGCGGTCAGTTACTTGAAATTTTGAAGGGCCATAGTGGTTCATCCAACAACCATCAGATTCATACATATACAAATTTCATAGAGCTGAACCCTAGACATGTAAAGACACCATTCTTCATCATACTTCACGGATTTTAAAAAGAATCGAAGCCACTCATTTTTTAAACAAACAAAACAGAAGTCTTAAACAAGACTCCTATTTTGTGATATATAATGATAGACAAGATGGTTAACAAATTAAGAAAATACAACAGATGTGTTAATACTTGGTTTATATTTATATAAAAGTTTTTTATAACAAGGATGCTTACGAAAAATGGGCTTCTGCAAAACTAAACAATAACTTATTTCCCCTTCAATTTCTACTCATTAAAAGTTAAACTAACTACAGTGGCAATTGATTGTGCTGCTTGTTCCCAGCTTCCATCTATAACTTTTCCAAGCTGTTGACCAAGTGAGTTTAAATCGTTTGGATTAACTGGGATTCCATTATACGCAGCAAGAATTGATAAAAGCGGAGCCACAAATGGTGTAAAACCACCCCTATCAATATTAAATACAGGCTTATCTATCACCTTTCCATCTTGAACTGTAAACTCATAATAAAATTGATCATCTGGACGAAAACTTAAATGATGAGAAATTTGTCCCTTAACATATTTTTTACCGCCAGCTAAATTTACAACTTCAATTGGTTTTACATTAAATTCATGATCGAATACTTTGATTTTTTTGACTTCTGGACCATTTAAAGCAGCATTAACAGCTGTTTCCAAATTACTCTGTGCAAACGGTTGAATACTAATTTGTGACTCTTTTTGTTGGATAGGAGCTTCTTTTTCTGCAGCAAACACCGATGTAGTAGGTAATGCACCTGTAGCTAACGTAGCTGCAAGAGCTGTTGTCATGATCATCTTACTCTTCATTTTCATAGTTTTCTTCCCCCTTTAAGTTATGATATATAACCTTTTAAATACTGACACCGTACATTGTTTTTATCGTAATATACACCAAAGACTAGTATAAGAACACCCGATAAGTAATGTCAGAAAATTAAAATGAATTATATATGTATTTACAATAATACCTATGTGCACATTTTTTCGCAATTTTCAGATAAACAATTAGATAATAGCCTTTTATAAGATAATTTATCATCTTAAATCTTTATATATACTCTTTAAACATAGTAAAATTATGTTGCCAATACTATAATTGAAGCGAAAAATCATATTAAAGTTAATAAATTAACACAAATTTTCATATTTATTTTTAGGTTCTGTTACAAACTTTCTTAACAGATAAAAGATGAGAGGGTTTACAAGGTGAGTATCTTAAATTCATAAGTTATTATCTAACTGCTGGTGTTCACCATCCAATGAAACCAGTAACTACATCAAAAAAAGTGCTCCTAGATTTATCTAGGAGCACTTTTTTAGGAAATACTCTTCTCTCCATGCTTACTAAGCCTTTCATAACAGCCATGTTTGACAACTTGACGAATTTCTATTAATTCATTTTCTTGAATTTGGAGTATTTCTGAAACATCTACAACAATTGTATTTGTTAGAACGTTTACCACATATCCAGTTAATTTTAAGGAAGGATTGTCACGATAAGGAAATTGGACATAATCCCCTGTTTTTACTGTAATTATTTTTTCCATATAAAAACCTCCCAAGTGTATTTTATATTTATAGTTCATTAGATCTGTTCCATATTCCTTCTCAATATATCCAGGTTACAATAAATGTATTAGTCTAAAGACTATCCACATCCTCAATCGTATTCAAAGGAGAAAAAGACGTGTTAAATAGGATTGCATTACAAGAACAAGTAAAGAAAAGAAAGCAAAGGTTCCTAATATTAGTAGAACAATACAGCTATACCCACTCTATTTTCCTAGCCCCTAGCTACGAATTGGTTAAATGAGTTTATAAACTCATTTGTTCCCATAATACCTAATAGATATATGCTTCATATGGTTCTCACATCTATCAAGCATACTCAACAATTACTTTTCTCTAGTAAAGTAATAGGAACATCTATGTCCCCATTGACTTCAAACTGAGTTCCCCTCCTTTTCAAATACTATTTCAATAATTGGGATTACAGTAATTTCATATAATTTTTTCATCTACTTTTTGTAGCAATGCTCCTATAAGAAATGCTACTTTACTTCTTCATATTATTTTATAAAAAGTATTTTTCAGGCCAATTATTTTCATAAATTGAACCCCAATGATTTCACTATTTTGGATAAGTTTCTTCTATAGAGAAATTAAATTTGATATGAAAGATTGGAATACCTTCGCTTTATATTTATTTTTTCATTATTATATTCAAAGGAAGTAGGAAAAATGGAACATAATAATTTATCAGACGGAGAGAGAATAATATATGTACCCAAAATTCATTGACAAAATAGCGCTTTCGAAAGCTCATAAAGATTTATTAATTAAACTGTATAATAAAGAAATTTCAAGAAGTGAGTATAATCGGTTGGTAGATACGTTTTATCGGCCACAACAGAAAGAAACTATGAGGTAAGTGTTTATGTAAAAATAAGGAATCACATATAAAGTAAAGCTACATCAAGAACACTTCAAAACCTATATATCAAGTAACCATTATAAAATATACCTTTCAGGTACCATGCGGATCGACAGAATTAAAGCGTTGCCAGATGGACAAAAAATAATTATGAGCGGTGAAGAAATTCAAAATAATATCAACTTTTTCTGTTTTACCGCTTAGTATGATGTTATTAATTTTTAAAAAGAAGAAAACGATTACAATTTTTAACTATTCCACTAAAATATAACGATAATTTTAGTGCCCTATCACAAGCTGGATAAATAAAATCCCACCTGAAATGAAAAAATACGCTATCCTTTCTGTAGAATCATAGGAAAGGATGGCGTATTTTTGAGTGAATTTATACCCAGGTCTATTTACTTAATATGGTGGCCCTCATTGTAAAAACTAAAATAAATTACATTTTGCAGCAAAATCAATTCATAATAATTAATCAAGAGACGATTATACAAATAGCTGCTGATCCTTTCTATATAGACGTTTTCATCCTCCTTAAAAATAATGAATTAACTAAATTTCACCACAATTAAATGACATATATCATACTCATGTGGAGTTGGCATAATCACTCATTATCTTAGTAGACAAAAAAGCTAATTTGGGGGGTACCTCAAAACACTACTATCAAGCTAGCCCAAAAAAACTAATATTTTGGCATATAAAAACACCATAAACCATCATTTGTGATGTTATAGTAACTATCTTGGTTTAATCATAATAAAAAAGTAAAAGGAACTAGTATTATACTAGTTCCTTTTACTTAGAGACTCATATTAGGCAGGGTACCATAGAATATGAATCAATTAAACATGAAGAAAAAAGATACCAATCTTTTATAATTAAATACTAGCAAATATTTTCAAAAAAAATCATCATTTATTTGTTGGATATTTATTCCTTATTATATTATCTATTCACACTAGGATTTCATGAAGCGTTTTTTTCATTATCCTTTTTGTATTTAGTCTCCCAAAAATCAGCATTTTTAATGCCCAATCCTTGCGGATTAAATACAGGATCCTTGCCTTTTTTCTTTTGCCTTTCATAATCTTTTAAAGTTAAAAGTGCTGGTTTTTGTAGCAATAAAATAGCAACAATATTAATCCAAGCCATAATCCCAACACCAATATCACCCAAAATCCATGCAGTCGTAGAACTTTTTACACAGCTATAGAACACAGCTCCTAGAAAAATAAATCTTAATACAAATGACATCCACGGACGATCTTTATATCGGTTTAAATATTCAATATTTGTTTCGGCAATATAGTAATATGCCATAATGGTTGTAATAGCAAAAAATAGTAAGCTAATCGCAATAAAACTATTTCCGAAACCAGGGAATACTGATTCAACAGCTGCCTGTGTATATCCAGGGCCCGGTTGTGCCCCATTCAAATTATTCACAATAAACGATTTTCCGCTTACATCAAATACGTTATACATACCCGTAATAATCATCATAAACGCTGTTGCTGAACAAACAAATAATGTATCAATGTAAACGGAAAATGCCTGTACAAGACCTTGCTTAGCCGGATGTGACACTTCAGCTGCCGCAGCAGCATGTGGGCCAGTTCCTTGTCCAGCCTCATTTGAATAAATACCCCGTTTTACACCCCAAGAAATCGCTAACCCAATAATCCCTCCGAAAGTAGCTTCTAATGCAAATGCACTCTTAAAAATCAACATGAATGCTTCTGGCAATTTTTCAATATTCATAAACACAATTACGCAGGCAACCAGAATATATCCAACGGCCATAAACGGCACAATAACCTGTGCAACATTAACAATACGTTTAACCCCACCAAAAATAATAAGTGCCAATGCTATAACTAATATGACACCTGAAATAGATGTATTTATACCAAAAGCTGTTTCTAAACTAGAGACTATACTATTTGCTTGTACGCCTGGAAGCAGTATTCCTGTTGCTAGAATGGTTGCTATAGCAAAGAAAATTGCATACCATTTAATTCCCAATCCTTTTTCAATGTAATACGCTGGGCCACCGCGAAATTGACCTCGATGCTTAGTTTTGTATATTTGAGCCAGTGTCGATTCTACATAAGCTGAGCCTGAACCTAAGAAAGCTACAATCCACATCCAAAACACGGCTCCTGGTCCTCCAAAAGCAATCGCTGTTGCAACACCAGCGATATTACCTGTTCCAACACGTCCTGATAAAGAAAGAGCTAATGCTTGAAATGAAGAGACACCAGCTTCGGATTTTTCTCCTTGAAAAGTAAGCTTTATCATTTCGCGCACATGGCGTATCTGTAGAAATTTCGTGCGGGCTGAAAAATATAACCCCGTTCCTAGACATAAATAAACCAATGCAGGACTCCAAATAAGATTATTTAACCAATTTATGAAAGAATTCACGTATCTCACTCCTTTTATTTTTCTATAAAAACTGAATAGACAGATTTTAAAAACTTACATCTGTTTTTTGAGGCCATTTTAGGTGTTAATAGACATCCCATTGAACTAATGATTAAGATTATAAACAGGAGCGTAGTGCAATAAAATAAATTTCTAAAATTACTATTATTGATAAAAATCAGTTCATAAAACCCCTCCTTTTCGCGAAAAATGTCGATTTTTCTGCAATTCCTGTCCATAATAACATGATATTTGATAAAACACATTTATTTTTTCAAAAAATCAGATTATTAAGAAGAAGGCGATACAAAATACAAGATAAATATAACTTATAGATTAAATTTCAATATAATAATGTTCGGTATAAAGATATTTCTATAATTAGAGTAAGACAGCACAATACATTTGAGTATTCATATCATTTTATTTAAAATAGTATTTTAAGTAAAACAAGGAATTTTTTTCATTTTTATTTTTCTGTATTTTCTAATTTCATATGTTATAATGAAAAAAACTTAAATTTCGACATTTTTCGTCAATTAAAAGGAGAGTGCTCTATGAAACAATCGTTAACTTTTAAAGAAACAATCCCTATTGGACTTATGTTATTTGCAATATTTTTCGGTGCGGGTAATATGATATTCCCTCCATTATTAGGATATTCATCTGGAACAAATATTTGGATATCAATTTCGGGATTTGTTGTTAGTAGTATTGGACTTCCATTATTAGCCATCGCTGCTATTTCCCTTTTTGGCGGAAATGTTAGTACCCTTGCTAGTAGGATTCACCCCGCCTGTGGTGTTATTATCCCTCTAATCATTTATTTAGCAATCGGCCCTTTTTTCGCCATTCCTCGTACAGGCACTGTTTCATATGAAATGGCAGTTGCCCCCTTTTTAAGTACCACCATGCAAAATCAATGGTATACATTACTTCTATATACATTTATATATTTCAGCATAACGTTTTATTTATCTTTAAATCCCTCTAAATTGGTAGATAGAATTGGAAAATATTTAACCCCGCTGTTACTAATCATGATTAGTATTATTATTGTTAAAGCAATTTCTTCACCAGTTGGATCTATTGCAACACCCTCTGATTCATATCAGGAAGCTCCTTTTTTCAAAGGATTTATTGAAGGATTTTTAACAATGGATGCCCTTGCTGCTCTCGTATTTGGAATTATCGTAATTAACGCTATAAAAGAAAAAGGTGTTACAAATAAAAAATCCATTGCTAAATCTACTATAGTAGCAGGTCTTATAGCCGCACTTGGATTATCTATCATATATATATCACTTGCTTATATTGGAGCTACTTCTCAAACATTTGGCACATTTGAAAACGGAAGTGTGTTATTAACAAATGTAGTACAACATTTATTTGGTCAATATGGTCTCTCCTTATTAGGAATTACAATGTTATTTGCATGTTTAACTACATCTGTAGGACTCGTTTCAGCATGTGGGAGATTTTTCACAACACTATTTCCAACGATTTCTTATAACAAAATCATTTTAATTATTTGCTTATTTAGCTTTGGGGTATCAAACCTTGGTTTGTCTATGCTAATTAAACTTTCCCTACCTATCCTAATTGTTATCTATCCTGTAGCAATTGTGCTAATTATCCTCGCTTTTTTTGATCGGTTTATAAAAGATAAGCAGGCTGTCTATGTTGGATCAGTTTTAGGAGCATTACTGATTAGTATAGTACAAGGATTAGAAACAGCAGAACTTGCTAGTGACTCGTTGCTTACTTTCATGCAATACGTTCCTCTATACAATGAAGGAATGGGATGGATTTTAATAGCCTTACTTGGTGGTTTGATTGGTTTGATGATTTCAGGAAGAACTAAACAATGTTCTACTACCTAAAATCATTAAGGCAATTGTAAACATTGGAACAATGTAACTCTAAAGGGGCGTCTGATTCGTGTACAAAAAGAAAATATATAAACGAAAATAGTATCGGGATTGAATTTTTCCTGGTATTAACATTATGGTAGCTTCTTTGAACTCCCCCCACTTAACACTCTTACGAGATGTTTGAAGTGAGGGATTCCTGCGAACATCGATATATCCACCAGTTATCTTAGCAGGCTCTTCCCGTAGTTCCTACGGGAAGAACTGAAGTGTCTTGTACGTTGACTCATCACGCTTCCCACTTTAGCTTGGTTTTCGCAACTTCGGCAAACGTGGGACGATGGAACGTTGAAGATTTTACGATTGCAACGATTTTTCTGCAACCAACCTCATATCTTCAGTTTTCAAAGAGCAATCTGTACAAGTATATGGTAGCAAACGTTTTGACTTACGCCATCCGACATTTATCTCCCACCTACCTGCTGGTGCTATCACACCTTCACATAAATTGAGGAGGAAGTGTTCTGTCGGAAAAAGATAAAATAATCTTTGCACATCATGTTTCCGCTTATTTTCTTTATCATACTGAATCCACGTCTTTTTAGATAAATATATATTCATTAGAATAAGGAGGAGTAAGCATATGGATTTTATTAAAGATGTAATCACTCCCATCCACAAATTCATTGGAATTACAAATGAATTTTTATGGGGTTACATCCTAATTGCTCTTCTAATTGGGGTTGGATGCTATTTTACAATTCAAACAAGGCTTGTACAATTTCGCTATGTTGGGGAAATGATTCGCTTACTTAGTGATGGTGCAAGTTCCTCAACCCGTAAAGCACAAAAAGAAAAAAATGGAGTTTCTTCTTTTCAAGCATTTTGCATGAGTACAGCTTCTCGCGTTGGTACAGGAAATCTAGCTGGTGTCGCCATTGCGATCTCCACCGGCGGACCCGGTGCAATATTTTGGATGTGGCTTATCGCAATAATTGGAGGAGCCTCTGCATTTGTTGAAAGTACACTTGCTCAAATATACAAAGTAAAAGATGGAAATAAATTTCGAGGCGGTCCAGCTTACTATATGGAAAAAGGATTAAATAAACGCTGGATGGGAGTTGTTTTCTCAATTTTAATTACAGTTTGCTTTGGTCTTGTGTTTAATGCTGTTCAAGCGAATACGGTTACGCTAGCATTTGAAAACGCATTCAACCTAGAACCTAAAATTGTCGGCTGTATACTAGTAGGTTTGATAGCACTAATCATTTTTGGAGGCGTAAAACGGATTGCTCGTGTCGCAGAAATGATTGTACCATTTATGGCGATTCTTTATGTTGGTGTTGCACTATTTGTGGTTATTACAAATATTACGCAAATTCCTATTTTATTCAAAGAAATTTTGCTGCATGCTTTTGGTATTAAGGAAGTTGTAGGCGGAGGGCTTGGTGCTGCGATTCTTCTAGGAGTAAAGCGTGGTTTATTTTCAAATGAAGCTGGCATGGGAAGTGCGCCAAACGCAGCTGCGACTGCCAATGTTACACATCCTGTTAAACAAGGATTTATTCAAACGCTTGGTGTTTTTACGGATACACTAATAATTTGTAGTTGTACTGCATTTATGATCCTTCTATCCGATATGCACAATGCTACAGACCTGAATGGGATTCAATTAACACAAGAAGCATTAAAAACTCATATTGGACCATGGGCACCTACCTTTGTAGCAATAGCTATTTTTCTATTTGCCTTTAGTTCTCTCGTTGGGAACTATTATTATGGGGAAACAAACATTGAGTTCTTAAGTGGCAGTAAGACATTATTACTGATATATCGTATTTCGGTAATTGGTATGGTAATGCTAGGTTCTATAGCAACGGTTAAAATTGTGTGGGATATTGCAGATTTATTCATGGGGATTATGGCCATTTTCAACCTAATTGCAATCATCCTCCTTGGAAAATATGCTTTCTCCGCCCTCAAAGATTATATAAGGCAAAAGAAAGCCGGAAAAGATCCGATTTTCTATGCAACTAATATTCCTAATTTAAATAATACTGAATGCTGGAACAGCGAAAGCACCCAAGAAAAGATTGGATAACAAAAATCTTTTCTTAAATACAGAGGAGTCAATTTTTAGAATACCGAAGATGCACCTTTATTCAGGTCGTTTATTAAATACAGATTATTTGAACACAACTAAAAAGTTGTGGAAATAGGAAATTATGAACTTGCACGTTTATAATATTTCAGACAATATCTATCCATTTCACCAAAAATTTTATTAACCTTCAGATGAATTAGAGAGAATACATTTAATAAAAAGGAAAAGGACGTTTTAGTTATGCACTGTATTCAAACAAATAACCTAGAACAATTACTAGAGCAAGTACAATCATATACAAAAAAAGGGAAACTGGCTACTTATATCCCAGAACTAAGAAATGCAAATCCAGATGATTTAGGGATTGCAATTTATCATAAAGAAACAGATTATATCCATGCTGGGAACTCCCAAACGCTTTTTACCCTTCAAAGTATTTCAAAAGTAATTACGCTTGCACTTGCACTTTTAGAGCGTGGCGAAGAGTTTGTATTTTCTAAAGTTGGAATGGAGCCAACTGGTGACCCTTTTAATTCTATTATAAAACTAGAAACAGCTAACCCTTCTAAACCACTCAATCCAATGATTAACGCAGGAGCACTAGCGATTACAAGTATACTAACAGGGGATAGTAATGACGAGAAGATGGAACGTATTCTCTCCTTTGTGCGTGATATTACGGACAATCCCACGATTCATTACTCTTCAAAAGTAGCCGGCTCTGAATTAGAAACAGCTTACTTGAATCGTTCTCTTTGCTACTATATGAAACAAAATAACATTATCAATGGCGATGTAGAGGCGTTAATGGACTTATACACACGTCAATGCGCAATTGAGGTAAACTGCATTGATTTAGCACGGATTGGTTTGATTTTTGCAATGGATGGATATGATCCATATAGAAAAAAACAAATCGTTCCGGAACATATAACAAAAATTTGTAAAACATTTATGGTCACATGCGGCATGTACAACGAATCTGGTGAATTTGCAATTCGCGTCGGAATACCCGCCAAGAGTGGGGTTGCCGGTGGGATATTCGGATGCGTAAAAGGAGAAATGGGAATTGGTATTTTTGGACCCGCTCTAGATGCTAACGGAAATAGTATAGCTGGTTTTAAAATACTAGAACTACTTTCCGCACAAGAAGGCTGGAGTATGTTCTAACGAATTCCCCGAAGTAAAGCTCAGGGAGACGAAAGGTTACTTTAGAAGCTCCCTCTTCAAACTTTGCTAAGTGGTGAGTAGTTCACATTCATAAGTTATTATCTAACTGCTGGTGTTCACCATCCAATAAAACCAGTAACTACATCCAAAAAAGTGCTCCTAGATTTATCTAGGAGCACTTTTTTAGGAAATACTCTTCTCTCCATGCTTTGCCTCACACCCAAAAATAAGGGAGCAGATTCTACTCTATAGGTTGACTGTGAATTTGTCGATTCATGGTAACCCAAGTGGTTGTATACAATATCATTAATAGTATTACAATGATATATAATCCGGTTTGAGGTATCATGGTACCAATCATTACGCCCATCAATAAGAGGGTTGGAGTTTGAATAGTCTTAAGTTTTTCTATTGGAATCACTTTAGGGATGATTGGCTTCACATTCCACTATTAATACATTTTCGAACAGTTTTTATTTTCATACATCTAAAGAATCCACGATACCTCTATAAAAGTATTTCGAAAGGTACACTTTTATAAATAATTAAAAAGTGAATTCATTACTCAAAAACCTCCCTAAACAACTCCTGTACTGCTTTACCTTGATGAAAACGAATTTCCTCTACGTTTTCATGTAATACAATATTTTCGTCTTTTAAAAAGATTACCTCATCAAATGTCCATTTTGTACAAAATAAAAGAGCACCCATAATCGATAGGTGCTCAAATATATGAAGTGGGGCAACCCCATACTCCAATAT
>NZ_MAOG01000055.1:0-14716 GCF_001884205.1 Bacillus sp. NH11B
GTTTAATGTGTAATTTCTATATAACAAAGAAAAAAGCACCCGTTATGGATGCTTTTTTTTATTTAATCTTTCTTCTCTTTTACCACTAAAGAGAATACATTGTCCAAATTAATCATACGATCTCCAAATCTGAAGAATCTAGCTTCTCTTGCTTTTATAGAATTTTCTATAGCAGTAACTGTTACTGTCTTTTTATACTCAATTTCAAATTCGTGTTGTTTACCATCGATTGCTTCTATGCTTATTATAAATTTTTTCATTTTCTTATTCTCCACCTCTCCCAATATATCTATTCGACAGAATAGAAAAATATTCTACAAAACAAAAAGCCATCACCAAAAGGTGACAGCTCCTAAAGGGGAAGAGAGATGACAAATGGCAATAAGTATCTCTTTAAGCCTCTGGTATTCTAGATACTCTCAGGATTCTCCAAGCCACCGCATCAATAGTATGGCTACATGCCCTGTGTCAGTGACTGGGAGAAGAGTGAGAATTCATATTCTCAACTTTATATTCCTCTTCTCGTTTATACTCCGTAGAGTCGGCTACTTAATGTCATTTTCGCCAATATCGAATTATAAAGGATTTATATCAAGACGCGTACGTTTCTTCCTGCACCTTGTTTGAACCAATACACAAGACTGAGGGGAATGTTCAGCTGTATTGGCTCAAACAAAGAGCGGAAGCTCTCTGCTCGTTTAATCATTTAAGAAGAATAACCTGACTTACATTAGTTATTGTTGTGAGTAATTACTAATATAATTGAGTTATTTCTTCTTGCTAGGAGATGCGGTCCATTCAATCGAACAGACCAACATTCCCATTTGTAAAACGATCCAGTTTTAACATAGAAATCAAGAATCCACATGACAGATGTAATTTTACTACCTATGAGTCCA
This sequence comes from Bacillus sp. NH11B, assembly GCF_001884205.1. Classification (NCBI taxonomy): domain Bacteria; kingdom Bacillati; phylum Bacillota; class Bacilli; order Caryophanales; family Bacillaceae; genus Bacillus; species Bacillus sp. NH11B. The sequence goes on from NZ_MAOG01000055.1 coordinate 900, forward strand.
CAAACGAAAGGCGGAACGCTTATGCACTCAATGAGAAGTAAAATATAAATAATTTTGGGAAGCTCTTATCCCCTCTAGCCTCCGCGTCACCGAGTAACGTTATTATAATGGGAACGCTATCCCCAAAACGTATTCTCTTTTCAAAGAACTGTTTATAGGAATAGCTTACTTTTGATTTCATTTGCAAAAACTCCCCAAAAAATATGCTATTTCTCTGCCATTTTCAAATGATTCCTAATGTAGTAGCGATCAATTTAATGGCGCTCTTCTTTTTCTCGTAAAAGTATGAGTTCTTCATCATCAATTCGTTCTGTACGAATGAATCTTTAACTGGTTTATTATCTAGAAACTTCATAGTAATAATGTTTCTTTCATCCTCATCTAAGATATGTTCCAAGGTCTTCTCTATCTGTTTCACCTTTAATTCGCTTATTCTTCTTGAATTTCGTATCTCTGGAAACAAGCTGATTCCTTCTTGTTCCACTTCATTATTGAATCGCATCTTTAATGCCCGGTATTCCTTTAAGATGCTGACTACTTCCTTTTGTACTTTCTTGTCATCGATTGCTGGTAATAAAGTTAATTATTCCATGAAGGAATCCCCCTATTTCGAATTTTGGTTTTTACATTCACATCAGGTACGTGAAATTTTACTATCTAACTACTGAATAGGAGAACATCGCGCATTAACATAGCCCCCACCACACTATTGCACGTTGTTCCGCTATCCATTAAGCCTTTAGCAATTTACGTTTCTTATTAGCCATCTTCTCTTTTACTGCTTCAATGTTATTCACTCCCCTTTTATGGTCCTGATCAAATTGAATCATTCCATCAAACATAACTGGGAATACTACTTCATCAACGTATTGTAAGTAATCAACTGATGCTCGTTCTGTCTGTTCTACTAAATACCCGTAAATATCAAAGTCTGCTCTTGGTATCGACTTCTTACCCTTTGGCTGTTGCGACATCCTTACGTAAAATTGAATAACTGCCAGTGGTATCAAGGATACTGACTTGTCCTTACTAAACTCAATAAGGAAGAAACAAATCGCTCCCATCTTCTCTGCTTTCTCCAAGTAATCTAATTGGTGCTGCGCAATGTTTTTTAAATCAAATCGTGTAGCATTCTCTGTAGATTTCGCCTCAAATGCGATAGTTCTTCCTTTATACACACCGTCATAGTCTACTGTACTTTTAGCTTCATAGAATCCGCTTAGTACACGACCACCTCTACTCTTTAGCACCTTTACAGGAGTCGGACGCTTGTTTATAAGCGCCACTCCACCTATTTGATACATTTCATTCGCTAGATTGATAAGCATTTCAAATGCCATTCCACGGTTTCCTAGTCCCATTTTTTATTCCTCACTTTCTGTTAAAAGAATTATTTTCGTTGCAAAAAGAATATCAAAAGAATAATAAAATAATAACAAAAGAATATTTCAAAATAACCAAAAGGAGCTGTTTGAAATGATTGTTATTAAAGTGAAAGAAGTCCCAAACTCTAAAGATGGCTTAAAAAATCGTGTGCAGAGAGCTTGGAGAATCAACCTTGATCGTTTATATAATCAAGATAAGTTAATGGCAGTTTATAAAGGCGAAATTTTGGAAGTATCTAAGGTATTAAGCTACCAAAAAGATACACTTGAAACAAATCGAGTTGCTTTTAATCAGAAGAAATATCAAGTGAATTAAAAGGGAAAAAAATTGTTTATAAAACAGCTAATCCATGTACAATAGTTGATGTAGAAAACTTAGAATTCGCATAAGCACTCTTTGAGTGCTTTTTTCAATTGTCCCCAATCTACAAATTACAACCTTATCCCCTGAATAAAACTCAATATTCCGTCAATACTGTATATGACATTAGATTTTCTCCTTGTTCCCCCTTGGAGAACCGAGCAGTTAGCTTTTCCTAGCTGCTCTTTTATTTACGAAAAAAATAAGTTTCTTTATAATGATTCTTCTTTATTTCTCAATATAAAGAGACTTGGATTTTTGCTAATAATCCTGTATTATATGAACAAAGAGTAAGGTAAGAGTTACTCTTTGCCATTTTAAGAAAGGTTCTGTTGGAGACAACAGGACCTTTTTTGTTCGAATTTCAATAAAACAATTCTTAAATTCCATCTCATTGGAAATAACTATATAATGAAACTGATTAAATATTAGGAGTGCTATTAATGTCTGATATAATCCGTCTCTTAATTATCATGATGATTGCAACCTTTTTATTTTCTTCCATCTTATTTTTTAGTTCATTTTCTAGGTATATACACTTTGAATTTTTTACTGCTATTTTTATACTGTCTATCTCAATTGTTTTAGCAATTCTCGCTCCAAAAAGCGATACAGCGAAAAAAATTACTTTTACTATGTTAATCATTTTAGGTATTTTAATTGCTTGCGTATTAATTATCGCTACTATTATTGGCGCAGGGTTAGCTGAATCACAGTTACAACATTTGAAATAATTCTTTTTCTCTTAAATAAGGATTTTGTTAAAAACTTAAATGCATATGTTTTTCGTTATATAATTAAGTTATCAATATATTAGGAGTGTTAAGTGTGTCAGAAACAATAATGATTTTGTTATACATCTGTTTCGGAATGAGTGCAGTTTTTAGCTTAATAAAGGAATTTCGAAAGCCACAGAAGAATCAGTTCTTGGTTGTATTTGATTCTCTAATTTTGATAGGATCTATATTTTTAATAGCTAGTATCTTTATCTAAATTACATACGATACTCTCCAGGGATTGAAGCAGCTAGCATAAGCTAACTGCTTTTTTAATTAAAATAACGCTTTTGTTGAAAATTTATATTCTTTTAAATTATCGGTTCTACTTCTCTTCTCTTGTTCATATGCCAAGTTCTTTATTCATACACTAAAAATAATTGGCATTACTGAATGGAGGGAAAAAATGTCTTTTGCAAATATTATTAAATACGGACGTGTCCCCCACTTTAATACAAACTTCCCTTTGATTTTATTTTGGAGTCAAAAAAGTGGTTGTACTTCTCTTGCACATTGGTTTTTTTATCAAATTAATTTATTTAAACAAGCCATAAAATACGATTCTTTCATCCATAATTATGAACATGAAATATACAAAAATTCCTCAGACTACTTTATTGAATTAGCTGCAGCTTTATGTTCAAAAGAAAAAGATACCTATAAGTTAGTAAGAAACCCATATACAAGGGCAGTGAGTTCATTCGTATCACTAATTGCTCCTCCTTATATAGAAAACCCAGCATGGGATCCTATTCGAAGGTTTTATTATGGTAATGATACTTGTAATAAACCTATTTCGTTTAAAATCTTTCTATATTATTTAAAAGCAAAAATGACTGATTTAGAACAAATAGATCCACATGCCTTACAGCAATATGTACAAAGTGAAGAAGAATTTGTTACAAACTATTTTCACCTTGAAAATTTCTCTACTGAAATTAAAAATCTCGAAAAAGCATATCAATTAAAAGCCTCTCCTTTACACATATTGACTAAATCATGGCACCATCAAATAGACAAAGCAATTTTTAAAGGTGCCTATGCAGATGCTGACATTACAGATCCTTTATTCCCACGAATCCCAACATATGATAGCTTTTACGATCATGAAACTATTCAATTAGTACAGGAAATTTTTTATAAAGATTTCATCACATACAAATATCCATTAACCCCGTTATTAAACAAGTGATTTTCTAACCACAGTTTCATATATTATAGAGAAACTTAAATTCACCTATTTAAGTTTCCTTATAAAACTCTCGTAGTAAGCTGGGACACTGTGCAGCAGTGTCTTTTTTAATAAAATTCAAATTTGGTCTTACTATCCGTTTGCTAATCGATCATAATTTACTTGGTTCTTTTCGAAATAGGCCTTCTCCATGTCTTCGTATGTCATGCCCATCTTCGTACCAATTGCCAACAATGCATTTAATGCGAAGGCATAACCAACTTTGCTGCTCTTATTCGCTGTGTAAATCTCCTCAAATAACTGATGGTATCTTATAACATCGAATTCTAATGTTTTCATTGATATTTCTAACGCCTCAATGCCTCTGTCAGATAATACAAACTCACTATGCCCGTACTTATTACCTAAACTAGCCATAAAGTGCATGCAATCCGCCCATTCATCGTACTGACGCGCTTTATCATCCTTCTTGTTCTTCTTCCAATATTTGAAGAACCCAATAGCTCACCTAACTCCGTATATAACGCCTGTGTCACGTCTCCAGTTAAATTCTGACCTTGTAACCCCATGTACCTCAACTACCTTACGATCTAGCTTGTCCTGCGCTTCAAAAATCTTTTGTATGTTTAACATTTAATTCCGCTCCTTATAGGTAATTTAATAATGTATCTTATGCAAACTAAATATAAGTAAGTAAACAATTTTTCTTTTTGAATGTGCTTCCTTGTTTTCTATTGTGGTAATCCACACAGATTGTTTCTAGATTATCTATATCTAATACGAGTGTTGAATGATGTTCGAGTTCTTTTATATGATGGATAACGAGTTGCATCTTCTTATGCTTCTGTTGTTTTGCTTTGTATTCATTCATGAAGCTTCCCCCTCCAACTAAGCAATATCAAATGTTAGAATGATAATCCATAAAGGTGTTAAAGAAGTGATAAATACTAATGATACAAAACAAACAGTCTTTTCTATCACATTATTAGATCCCTTCAGTCTATTCAATGGACTTAGAAACGTGGATAAACTTTGACCAATTTTTTAACCAATTTTGTTTTTCCACTCGTGGTTAGTGTTGTGTCTTCTATTTTTAGCAAATGGCTTGATAATCGCCTAGATAATTATAAACACCGTAAAAAACGCTATAACTAACTCCAATAGATCGCGCTCCATTCAGGATAACTAACTGGAACGTTGGCATTTTTTGCATACTTAATAAATAGCAAAAAAAGCAAGTCTGCTGGAACAGGCTTGCTTTCTGATAGAGCTCTGACAACTCAAAAACCATTTCTCTATATTATTTTAAAATAGTAATTTATGAAAATTATTGCACTCACTTAATAGAGAAATTAAAGTCATGAACCCTTACATAAATATTTTAATGATTACTATAATCAATCGCAAAAATTAAAACAACGATATATAACACTAAATGAATTATTTTTAATGTACGTAATTTCATAATGCATCTCTTAATTTCCACTTAATTAACGAAGGTTGTATTTTTTACTTTCCAGTCTTCAAGTTTAATGCTAACCCAAAAACCATAGATACCTAGTGTAATAACTGTTAGAAGTAGCCATTTAATCCAGTTACCAAACAAGCCAACTGCTGAACCGTTAAATTTCATTCTATGCCCATCAACCACAGTATGGTTAATTTTCCAACCATAAACCATACACAACGCCCACGGATAGCAAATACCAAGCGTGAACACTGTAATAAGCGCTCCCAAGATACTCCAACCAATGAAGCTCAAAAGTCCACCATCAAAGAAAGACTGACGCCCCCATTTTGATTCTGGTCCATAGTTACTTCCTGCATTAACGTTTATGTTAATATTTTCTGCCATAAAACACACTCCTTTTCCAGTTTATCGTGATTAGCGCACGTATTTTATTCAATATAATCTTACATATTTTAGCACAAAAATGTTACTTCCATAAATTTTTTAAACGTTTAGTTATTTCATTGGTTCTGTTGCAAAGTTTCCTACATGAAGCTACACTCTAGAAAACAGGATATAGGAGAATCAGACATGAGGTACTTTAAAGGAAAACAATTCAAGAGAGATATCATTTTAGTAGATGTCGGCTACTACTGCCGTTTTTCTTTAAGTTATCGCGATGTATCTGAAATCCTGAAAGAACGTGGTATTTCAGTTCATCCAACAACCATCATGCGATGGGTTCATGAATATGGAAGTCTCATCTATCAAATTTGGAAAGTAAAAAATAAATCTGCACGCTTATCTTGGCATTTGGATGAGACGTATATCAAAGTTAGGGGAGAATGGCGTTATCTCTATCGTGCAATTGATAAAGATGGAAACACGTTGGATATTCAACTTCGTAAAAAACGGGATCATCAGGCTGCCTATGCCTTTATGAAAAGATTAGTAAAACATTTTGGAGAACCAACAGTTCTCACTACAGACAAAGCTCCGCCCTTGCTTTGTGCGTTCAAAAAACTGAAGAAGAACGGCTTTTATGTACGTACAAAACATTGTACCGTTAAATATCTCAATAACCTACTTGAACAGGATCATAGGCATGTAAAGAGACGTTTTGCCAAATCCGCAGGATTTCAAAATCTTAGTCATGCTTCACGAACCATAAAGGGGATTGAAACGATTCAGGCCATATATAAACAAAGACGAAGTCTTGAATCAGACTCCGTCTTTTCAGTGTACAAAGAACTACAGCAATTAGTAGCGATTGCTTAAAGTCTATTTCCAATCTGTAGACCTCTCTATATTTTTTCTAACTTTGCAACAGAACCGAATATGTTCCCTTTCCGTTTTCCTTTTCAAAAAATGAGACTAAATAATACTTCCCAGGTTTCGCTTCAAATTTCCCTTTTATATTATTTCCATCCGCTTGGCCCGTAATAACAGGATGTTCTAAATCTGATTCGTGATATACATCCCATTGTATCCCAATTCCCTGTTCATCTATAAAAGAAATATCTACTTCTTTTGGAGATGTGACATTGAATGTGTGCATATACGCCATATTCGGACGATCCATATTTCCTTTTGAAAGCTTATTAAAACGAATTACCTTTGCATTGTGATAGTTATGACCTGCTGGCTCATCCTGTTTTACGGTAACCGATGTTTGTCCTCGGCCTACTTTTCCTTTATTATCTTTCACTGTTAGCTTTGCAGTATATGTTCCCTCTTTTCCATATACATGAATAGGATTTGCTTCTGTACTTGTTGTATCATCCCCAAAATCCCAGAGATAAGAAACAATTTTTCCACCTGTGCTTTCTGTACCATCACTATGAAACTCAACTTTTTCATTTAATATTTCATTGTACGGTCCATTCATATTTACTTTAACAGTCTGTTTTTCTTCTTCTCCCGTTGCAACACCATGGAATACAACATCATATTCAAATTGATTTTTCGCATTCACACGATAATTAACAAAATACGCTGTAACTGTTTTGTAGCCGCTCCATTCTTTTTGCGCTAACTGTTCTAAAGATTGATTGATTTTCTTGCTCATCGTTTTCCAATCCTCAGATTCTCCTTTTGTTACGCCACCTGTATATGTCCCTTCTAATGTAAACGTATCAAAGAATTGAGACTTATGCTTTGTAATCGTTGCATCTTTTATCTTTGCTACATCTGTAATGTCTTTCTTTACATCAGCTAGTGGCTTTGGTGAAGGGGTAGCTAAATAATCATCTGATACTTGCGGAGTATTATATGTACCCTGATTATCAATTAACTGCTTCATATAGTCTTGGTATCCTTTATTTAAATTTGGATCCTTACTTAAAGCTTCACGATATGTATCATAATTCTTCACATCATTTGCACGAATGAAATCTTGAATCTTATCGAAATCTTCAAATTGATGAGTATATAAGTAAGACTGCAGTGCAAAAGAATAATTATAAAAGTCCCATTTTTCGTCTCCTTCTCCTTCTCCATATTTCGAAAATAATGTTCGTTCTGCTGTATAACGTTTCGCAGGATCAGATGATAATCCACTAATTATACTTTTGCGCGGAACAACATTATTCGTACGAGTAGATCCTGCAAAAAATTCTGCATTTCCTTCTTCAAACCAAGTCAAACGTTGATCTTGATACATTTCTCCTTGTCCCCATGATCCTGGAACTTCGTATCTTCCCTGTAAATAGTGTGTAAATTCATGACGGAACAATTCTTCCAAACTATAACGACTTTGCTGCGGTGTACGCTCAAATGTAAAGAACGTTCCGATTCCTTCAATATAAATTCCACCATTATTCGTATCATATCCATATAGTTGGCTATTTCGTTTATATTCATCTGGATTATTATAAATGACGATTGTCAGTACATCATCAGCTTTCCCTGATTCTAACGCTCCATCTTTTCCAATTACACGATGATACTGCGCTTTTACTTCTTTTGCAGCCCAATATAGTTTCTTAACCTTTTCTTCCGTTACTTTATCTCCTGTTTTAAACACAATAGAGCCGTCATCGAATGTATACGTTTTTGGTAAATACTGCTGCTGGCCTTCTTCACGTATTTTCTTAAAATCTACTGTATTTCCGTTATAATCTTTTCCACCATAGTTTGTTGAAATTTGCTCTACCGCATTAAAATAAGCCTCACTTAAACGAGGGTACATATGCATTGCTTGTGTAAGTACTTCTAAAGGTTTATTTGGATTACTGTGGAAATTCCCTAAACGACCAGTATAATATATACCATTATTAATTAACCATTTATTTTCTGTTGTTAGATGGTTCAAAAGAGCCATTCGACTAACTTCATTTATGTAACCATCAATTTTCCCATACCATATTGTTTCATCCGCTTTTTTACGTGTCTCAAACAAGTAAGACTGTATATCATCATCAATCCCTTGTATAAGCTCATACAAGGCGTCCCCTTTCTTCTTGTCACTTATATATGTGGAAATATTATCGTTATATTGCTTTAATATATTCGCCGCATATTGAACTGTTTCAGCATCACAAGAAGCGTTTCTAATTAATTTACCGTATGCAGATACCACTGCATCCTGTTTATCTGTACCAAATTTAAAATTCGGATTTTTTGCAATTGCTTTTAATGCAGGTAAACATTTATCATGAAAGCTTCTCTCATTTAAATAGCTTACCTCTCTATTATTAAAGCCTACATAAGATATGGAACGTAATACTTCAGCAAACGTCTCAATCCCTTTTGTATCATCTTTTGTAAATGTGCTTCCACGACGACCTAATTCATCAATAATAACTTGTATTCGCTCTTTATTCTGATAAAACTCTTTTGTTTCTTGATTAAATTGATCTAAATCTGTAATTTGATTCCAACTAATACTTGCCAATGTATCGATGAATTCGTCATTACTCATTCTATTCAGCTCTGCCACAGAATACTTTTGCTGAAATTGTTTTGCCGCTGCTCGTTTCACGACCGGAGCTGAACGTTGTGAAAAATCGCCTACTTTTAAACGTTCTTCATAAGACAATGTTTCGTCTGATTTTGTAGAATGTGCAATTTCATCTGTTGAAGTTTCTATCCCAATTGGTTTCTTTTGTAACACATTATAAGGTGTGTTTTCTTCCGCTGATACTTGTGTTTGGATACTTCCAAATGATAAGGCCATTGTACTAATACCGAGCATCATTTGGGTAAACCTTGATTTCTTGTTCATAACATTTCCTCCATTTATATATTACATTCAATAAATAACATATTATCCCGATGAAATAATGTAAAATGCAATATTGCATATTCTTTCTTTGTACATTTCTGTACACGGTAATGTTGAACAAAAAATCATAAAATGCCTCCTATTTTTGTGTTTAAAAACCTTGTAAATTTACGTGTGTTCAGATAAACATACCTTTGCAAACAAAAAAGAATCCCAAAAGAAACGAGGGATTCTTTTTTGCTTTATCTTTTTATCAGAACCACATTAAATAAATAGCTTTCTACTAATAAACTTATTCATAACGAAGCTCTTCAATTGGATCTAATTTTGCTGCTTTGTTCGCTGGAATCAACCCGAAAATAATACCAAGTGTCATAGAGAATAACACACCGCCAACGACTACTTGCCATGAAACAAGTGGTGGCCATTTTGCAAATGTTGACACAATATATGCACCTCCATAACCAAGGCCAATTCCAATTAGTCCCCCAAGAAGCGTTAACATAACAGCTTCAATTAAGAACTGTAGTAAGATTTTACTACGCGTTGCTCCAAGTGCTTTACGTACCCCAATCTCACGAGTACGCTCTGTTACAGATACAAGCATAATGTTCATAACACCGATACCACCAATAATCATCGTCATGATATTTGTCATTTTGGAAATACCCTCTTGAATTTCTTTTAAGTTTAGTACCTTATATTTACCTGTAAACTCACTTTGCTTACGACTATTTAATACATCAGCTGCTTTCTTTCCAGCGGCATCTAAATTATCGATTTTTTTCGCTTGGACAGAAATACTTTGAATTTCATCTGTTCCATACAATGTTGGCCATAACGTTAATGAAATAACGCCTCGGAATCTCCCATTCCCATAAATCCACCTGTAGCTTCATATACACCAACGATTTGCATTGGTTGGCCTTTCATTTCAATGATTTTTCCAATGGGATTCTCTTTTTCAAATATCCTTTTTTCTAAACCCGCGCTAATCATGACAACTTTATTTCCTTGTTCAATATCTGTATCATTTAAAGAATGACCTTTTTTCACCTTAACTTTATTTACAGCAAAGTATTCATCGTCTAGCCCTTTTATATTTACCATTTCTTTTTTATCATTAACATCTAGTGTTTCCATATTTTAATTTGTCTTAATTACATGTGCATTCTCTGGAATCTTCTTAATTTCAAAAATATCTTCTTCTGTCAATTTCGGTTGTCCTATTGATTCCATACCGGATGGATCATTCATGTTGGCCTTATAATGAATAGAAATCACACTATTTCCAGAACCAACAAATTGTGATTTTAATGCACCTTCCCCGCCCTGTCCAATCACAACAACGGTAATAATAGAACCTACACCGATAATAATCCCTAGCATTGTAAGGGCTGAGCGCAGCTTATGAGCTAGAATAGAAGATAGGGCAATTTTGATACTATCTAGTAAACTCATACCGCGCACCTTCTGTCTTCTGTAATTTTTCCATACTGATCACGCACCTTTTTTAGAATCATACTATCAGTATGTCCAAGTTTAGGAGAATACTTGCAATAGTCTTGAAATTTTCGCACCAGAACCCATATATCCAAGTATCAAAGCTAACCGCATTAACATCGTCTATTACTTCGAAAACCTTATCTAAGTCTGTCTTACCAATTGGTAATTTCCCTTCATCCCAAATTAAATAAACCTTTTTATTATATTCATCGTAACAACTATTCAAATATGAAATTATTCATCAATTGTATTTATTTCAATGCACTGAGTTATTTTTGACCATTCAATACGTCCCCCTTGTGTAATATAAAAATTAGTTTCAAAATTTATAAGAACCATTTCTCTTTCTTCTTTAGATAAGATTCTTATATTCTGTCCCAAAGTTTCAATACATTCCTCTAACAATGTTCCCATACTATCACCTACTTGTTTAAATGATTTAATAATGATATATAAGTTTCTTCGTTCCCCTCAAGTCGAACCTTTTTATCGGGTTTTAAAGAGATATGAGGAAAAGGGAGCGAAATAAATAATCGTATACAACCACTCTCTTATTATAGATATGTTCTGTTTGTGAACATATAAAAAGGGAAAAGAATTATAAAAATCCTTCTCCCTTTTTACCTACTGGAACTTTCATAATCATTAGCTTCGCAGTACATCGAAAAATGCTGTAGAATTTACCTTTTCTATCATAACAATATAAGCCGTCTTTTAATATGTAATATTGTATATTGAAATATAACGCTATCTATATAACCACTTACTATAATGAGAGTATAAAAATTCATAATATCTCAATATAAAAATACTGATTTTTATATCGATTTCCGAACAACTCATTCTCATGAGAATATAACATTCATGTTGGATTATCTACGTAATCATTTTTGCACCAGAACCAAAAATAAGCCCAAAGAATTAAATAATTCTTTGGGCTTATTTTTAAAGTTAGGAAGTTACATTCTTTCTTCCTATAAATAATCTCACAGAACAGGACCAGCGACATGTAAAGCGACAGACACTTTTCCAAATCAGCAGGATTTCAAAACATTCGTCATGCCTCACGTATAGTAAAAGGCATCGAAACCATTCATGCCCTGTATAAAAAAGACGGAGTCTTCAACCAAACTTCGCTTTTTCGACGTATAATGAATTACAGAAATTATTGATGACTGCAAAAAATTTGTCTTCCTCAACCATAGATCTTTTACATTTCAGTTAATTTTGCAAAAGAAGTTAATAAAATATATCTAATTATTGATTCACCGCTTTGGCTACAAGTGCTGCGTATGCTTCTGCACCTACTTTGGTTAAATGCACACCATCAGGTGCAAAGTAGTCTCCCTTTCCAGCACTTGCTGCATACCAATCTACTAGAGTTATATTCGGATATTCAGATGTTGTCGCTTTTAATCTCTCATTCACGATTGATTCCCACGGACGTGGTACCCTCGTATTAATAAATATCATTTTACGTTCATTCCCAATTAAATTTATTAATGATACAAGTTGCTCAGTAGTAAAGGCTCCATTTGTACCTAATCCAATAATAACATAGTTTCCTAAATTCCCTTCATTCTTTAACTGTTCAACTACTGGAATCGCTTTTGACAGTTGGCGACCAATTTGTGCATCAATCCTAATATCAGGAAAAGTATTTTTTAAATACGGAGCAATATCAATCATAACGGAATCGCCTATTGCAGTAACGGTGTGAGCATCTTTAGGTTGCGCAGAATTTACTTCTTTTGATTCTTCTTGATTTTTGGGCGTCTCTTGAGCTGGATTTTCCCGAACTGCAACTGGATGTTTCGCAGGTTGTGTTTGTACTGCTTCCGCCTTATCTAGTTGAGGATTCTCCTTAGCCTTACTAACTTTTGATAACCCAAAGACGGCTATCGACGAAACGCATACTGCACAAATTAAAGCTAACTTAACACCTAAAGCGACATTTTGAATTCTTAAATTCTTAAACTCAATATTTCGGAGCGCACCTTGTCGGATTGGTTTCTCAATATACTTCCATGAAATTTGCGCAATCATTATAATAAGAAGAAATTGAAGAATTGCTCTTATTAGTGAAAAATCTCCAGCATTTACTTTTGGAGTCGTCAATGTAAGAATTGGATAATGCCAGAGGTATATGCCATACGACCTTATCCCTATCCAGCGTAAAGGCCTAAATCGTAAAAATTGAGCGATGCGGCTAGCTGGATGAGCAAGATTTGCCACTAATAATGCTGTTGCAATTGATAAGAGAACCATTCCTCCATTGTATAGAAACGGATCATATTGATTCGTCTTCCAAAACATAAGCAATATAATAATAAGAGCAGTTCCTCCCACTACATCAAGAATGAGACGCGCCTTTGGAATAATTTTATTTGCAAGCCTATTGCTTGGCCAAAGTAAGGCAAGTGCCGCTCCAATAAGTAAAGAAAAGGCCCTCGTATCTGTGCCATAATAAATTCTGCTCGGATCAGTTCCCGGTTCATACAAAATTGCCATCGCTAAAGCTGAAGCAACAGCTCCCAGACAAATCAATAAAATCATACGGGATTGTTTTTTTATGTGGTAAAGTCCTAAACTAATGATAAACGGCCAGACAACATAGAATTGTTCCTCAACTGCTAACGACCAAAAATGATTCAATGGAGAAAGCTGGTTAAAATTATCAAAGTACGATAATTTATGATAGATATACCACCAGTTACTAACATAAAATAACGCCGCTAATGAATCTCCACACATTTTTTCAAGTAAAGAGCTATGAAAAATCGTAATCCATGCCAACGTTATAACGAGCATAACAAACATTGCTGGAAGCAATCTCCTTGCCCTACTAATCCAGAATTTCTTCAAATCAATTCTCTTATTTCTCTTCCACTCCATCGCTAGAATATCTGTAATTAAATAACC
>NZ_MAOG01000056.1:0-14239 GCF_001884205.1 Bacillus sp. NH11B
TCCTCCAGGCATCCAATTAAAATTAATATGATACAAAATAACACCTAGTATAGCTAGGCCCCTTAGACTGTCTAATCCAACCATATAACGACTATTTTTTTTAAAAGGTTTAGTCACCTACAATCACCTCTATTTCTTGGAAATTAGGTAAATAATAGCGGTATAAAATGCTATTAATTTCCTAAAATCGTATAAGCTAAACTATTACAAACATCATTTGGGAAGGATCTCTTTTTTATAATAACATGCACAGCAACTAACACTTTATCACTTTATCACTTTATATGGTAGTTAAATTTTCCCGATCCACACTGAATAGTCCCTTATAAGCCCCATACAAGTAATAAATCATCACAAAAACAAAAAAACGAGCTGAATTCCCCATAAATAACTGTAGAGATATAAAATTTTCACTTTTGGTATATTTCAAAATTTTAGCTCGATGGGCATGTAGCGGTACCCCTAATGAATTTTTTACTTTCTTAGTGCCTCAGCAGGCTCAGTATTAATAAGCTTATAACTTGCTGTTATGCTAATCACGATAACAATAATTGCTGTTACTAAAATGGAAAGAAACATTTGAAGTATCGTGATAACTAAACCAAGTTCAAAAGCAATACTGATAAAATGCTTTTAAACACCTTATTCGAATGTTTACATTAGGATTTATTGTTATACACAGCTATACGTTTTTTGTGTATTATATAGCAGAAGAGTAAGGTAAGAGTTACTCTTTTCCATTTTAGGAAAGGTTCTGTTGGAGACAACAGGACCTTTTTTCGTAAAAGGATTAGCTTACTTTTAAAAACTTTGCAACAGAACCGAATTACTACTTACGCCAACATAGTTTTATTGTTATATTTAAAATATGAGAATTTGTGAAATTATCAATACGAACAATTATTAGTAATAGGAGGTTTTATTATCAAAGGAAAACATCGTAACATTACCCTCGCAATATTAGGACTATATTCCGTTCTGATTCTCTACTTTATGTTCCTTGGTTTCGATAGATTGGGATTAAAATATATTAACCATGAATATGAATTCCAGTTAATTCCGAGTAGTATTCCTTTGAGCTTGCCAAATATGGTCGATAGAGAAGATTTTAATCTATGGTTTTTTAATTTTGGAAATTTAACAGCATTCATACCTTTTGGGGTATTAATTCCTATGTTATATCGTTGTAGCTTTATTAGATTTATTACTTCATTCTGTATTTCTATTCTTATACTAGAAGTACTACAAATGGTTACTTTTCTTGGTGGTTTTGACATTGATGATGTAATTGTGAATGCAATGGGTGCTACGATAGGATTTTGTGCCTATAAAATAGGATTTCGCTCTAATAATACTTTGAAAAACTTTATTATTACAGGTGTAATAGCATTTATCTTGACATTAGGAGTACTTGTAGTTGTAGGTGAAATTAATAAATCATTAGAAAAGGAACAACAATCCCCAAAAAATGGAACCGTTATAGCGCTAAATCAACTGACGGAAAGTACTGGATATGTACCGAATGTTAACAGCTTTGAAGTGGCTCATAAAAAAATTGAACCTAAATTAAATATGTTTAGTAGTAAAGGGACAAATTCTCAGCAATTTAAATACTTGCTAAAAGGTAAGTATGCAAAACTTTCGGGATATCTCGGTATCCCTGATAGTGCGAGTAAACATTCCGGTAAGATAATTTTTTCTATTGATGGAAAAGATGTACAAACCATTCGATTTTCTGAAGAAAGCATATCTACATCCACAAGTTCCTTTAAGATAGAGTTGGCTAAAGCAAATGAACTTAGTATTAAATTTATTGATACAGATGCATTGCTATGGGATGTCAAGCTTACAGAATGGAAAAAATAATGAATTGAATTCCACTAGTTTAGATACTAGCGGATTAAATCTCTGGTTTAATACTACAAATTGTACAAACTTACCTGGGGCTATAGTCTCAGGTGTTTTTTGTTCGTTGTGTTCGTTTGTTTTGTTACCCCTTATCATCCCTTAACAACAAATAAGACGATAAACCAATCACAGCAGCGCCTAAAATAGCCATTCCTATACACATGTATGTTATAACCTTATCAAATGTCCATTTTCTTCAGTTTCACATTCATTGTGTAATTTCTACAAAATAAAAATGAAAGCACCCGAATGGATGCTTTCATTTTTATTTCATATAACCATTACTATCAAAGTAATATGTTACCCCGTCAATTACCCTTGATTCATTTGTTGCAAGTCCATAATTTCCAGGAATCCAATACATCCATTTCCCATTAGCAGACGACTGTTCCCAACCTTCTTTCCTAACTTGCTTTCCACCAGGGTTGAATAAGTACCATCTACCGTCTATCTTCAACCAAGGGCTATTATTATCACAAGGAGCAGATGGGTCAAACATAAGTATCCCCTTGACATAATACCAATCTACTTCATATTCACTTTGCACCCAGGAGTCTATGGAAACCCTATTAATATTCAAATGGTAAATCAGAAATAACCTGTCCTTTTTCCTCTTCATGACCTACATCACATAATGCCACAGCAGGTATAACTAATCCTGCCGTTAACGAAAACGCTATTATTTCTTCTTTGCTTTGCATGTTTTTCACCCCGTGCAATCAATAAAATAATATATAAAGATGAATTATTTTATTGATTGTGTCAAAAATAGAAGAGTGCATTTTATCAACATTTTTTATAAAATTAATTGTCTATTATTTGTTATTTGCGACTGATGATATGTGCCACTCCTGAATTAGAAAGATACACATTTTGGGGAGTTTTACAAAAAGAAGATATCACGCTTACTGACGTAACATAATTAAAGGAGAATAGAACTTGATAAAACATATACTCAGTTTCATTCTTGGAACAATTGTTATATTAATTGGTTCCTTTTGGATTATTCCTTACACCCTCGAAGCAATTGACAGTAACGTAAGTCATATTACTCGTGACAAAAAGTATTTTAGTAAGCTATATGACTATGATATTAACCTTTGGATGATTGCAAACCTTATATTTTTCATTTTTTGTGCAATTACTGTTCTTATATGTAAGTTACCTAATTATACGAAGAACAGAAGTACTCATATAAAAAAATATAGTCATACAAATCAGCGTAAAAAAGCAAAGAGAAGGCGTCGTAAATAATTGTTTTTTATAGGGGTACTCACATCCATCAACTTAAGAATTTAGAATTACCCAAAACGACAAAGAGTCCCAAATTAATTGGGCTCTTTTTACCTTTCTAAAATGTGAAATTTTGTATAAAAGTTTACATTCACTTCTTTAATCATTTATAGCTAATTTTGTAATAAATTTTTCAATATAGGTATAACTGTTATTTATGGTTTTGATATAAAAAATTAACAAAAAACAATATAATATAAATAAGATAGTAATCCCTTTTGTATTCTCCTTGTACTAAAGATAAGATTGTGTTCCCGATTTTATCTTTTTTCTTTGGAGATTTTTGATACAAAAAAGGAATCCTTATAATAAGGATTCTGCAACAGAAAATAACAAAATATAAATAATAAAAAGAATTACTTATATTATAGCTCATATAGCAATAATATAATATCGAGAAATATTTACATAAATTCAGTATGTATTACGTAGTGTAAGTAAAGCTAATTTCAAAATTTGATATACTAAAAGAAAAAATTAGGATGATAAGGCTATGCCAACAAAAGAATTTCAAGACACAATACAGCATTTTTCTTCTTTCTTATTAGATAAAGGAAGAAAACCTTCCACAATTAAACGATATGTTTATGATATTGAAGATTTTGGTCAGTGGTTGCAAAAATCAAAAAAGCTTCCCTTATGCAATATATGGACGACACTTAGTACCGAGGGTTATGAAGAGTATTTTAATGATTTAAAGAAGCAACGAAATTACTCTGATAAAACGATACATCGTGTTTATATTGTCCTAAGTAGACTTTATCAATATTTAGGCCAACCTAATCCATTAGAAGATATGAATCTCATGATTCAGCCTAATCGGGCGTTACGTGATGAAGACTTTATTTCTAAAGAAGAAGAAAAACGGCTAAAGTACATATTAACTTCATTAGAAGGATTAACAGAAAAACAACGCTCCGCTCGTCCAGTACTTATGGATCGTAACATTGTTATTGTGCATTTACTCATTAATAATGGTTTGTCCTTAAAAGAACTTGTAGGTTTACAGATGAAGCATGTTCATTTTGAAAAAAATACGATCTCAGTACCAGGAATAGTGGGTATAGAGAAGACGGTTCTTTTATCTGAAGATGATAAAAAGCGATTATGTAACTATTATATAACTATTCCTGAACCTGTTCGTCCAAAATATCATAGCAATGATCCACTATTCGTAGCATACGATTTTACTCGAAAAACTTATCATTGGTCATATGACAACGATGCTCCAAAAGCCTTAACAGAAATTGCTGTTCAAAAAATGATTCGACTTGAAGTTGAAAGAGCGAATTTACGAAAAGGAATTTCAGCACAACATCTACGGAATACCTTCATTTTACGGCTAATCGAAAATGAAGTTTTAGAGGGGCAAATTATAAAACAGGTAGGTTTTAAATCTAAACTTTCATTAAAAAGATATTATGATTACATCGATTAGACCTATTCATCTTAAAAGCCGATTATCCCTTAGCGTACAGGAAATCGGCTTTTTCTATGTGAGGAATCGTCTAACGTACGAAGTTCACATTTTATTGGTGCTAATTCTAATAGGGGTCACCTTATCATACCCATCAACCCAATATTTTGGAGTACCTCCAAAAAAAATTCACCTCAGATACAACAAAAGAGCCTTACCTCTGTAGGCAAGACTCCACTAGTGTAGTTATCTAGTATTTACATAGCAAATAAGAAACATAAAACATATAATACCAAGTAGCAGAACCCTAATATTCCGCCTACAGCTAGTACCTGTTTAACCCAACTCTTGTATTTCAGATTACTGTCAATAATCGCTTGCACTCTTTCCATATCCGTTTCCTCCTATTAAGGAGAACCCTTAAAGACTCTCACCTCGCTATGATACCATTAAGGAATGATTAATAGAGGTATAATTTTTGTCTAAACGTACAAATATGTAATATTGCATATAGAAATGTATTGTTATAAATGTAAGCGCTTACTATAGTAAAGATATAAAGATTCACCACATCATAATACGAAAAAAAGGAGGAAATAATATGGCAATCGCAATGGCAGTTTTAAAATTTGTAGGTGGAATCATTCCATTTGTACAAGAACTTTTAAAAGCAGTAATGTAAATTCATTATTCCGCAATTATTTATAAAAATTATCATACAAATGATCTGTATATCAAAAGTGAATTGATGTGCAGATCATTTGTGTGAGCAAAGTCCCTTTAGCCTTATTAAGGGACTTTTTTTAATTTCTACATACTTGAGGTTCCATCACATCAACATCAAATTAAAGCACGTGAACTACCCGCCACTTAACGTCCTAACGGACTGTTTGAAGTGGGGGCTTCTCGGTTAGTCGTTACTTTTGATAGCTAACGAATTCGTCTTAAGACAGCCGAGCTAACTCCCTTGCTCCAAAGGTTATTTTATTGCTATTTATGCTAACGCTAATAGGCGTATTGCTTCATTTTTGATATTGATAGCTGCGTTATAATCTCTATCGAGATTTACACCGCATATACAAGAATAGACTCGTTCAGACAATGTCATATTTTTTACATTTCCACAACTGCTACATGTTTTTGTGGAAGGAAACCATTTGTCTATTTTCACAAGTTGTTTTCCTTGTTCATTTAGTTTATAAGCTAAGAAAGAAGTGAACATACCCCACCCATTATCAGCAACACTTTTTCCAAAATGAAGTGCTTGCGACATTCCTTTCATGTTTAGGTCTTCAATAGCTACAATATCAAAATTAGCAGCTAACTTTTTAGACTCATGATGAAGGAAATTCTTACGTTGGTTCGCTACTTTTTCATGTAACTTAGCTACACGGATACGTTGTTTATTCTGACGAATAGAACCTTTTGTTCTTCTTGATAATACTCGTTGTGCCTTTGCTAATCGGTCTAACATTTCACGATAGAACTTAGGATAATTGGCTTTCTCATCCTCAGAACTAACGTATAATCCATCCATCGCAAAGTCTAATCCAACAACGGTTTCTACTTCTTTTTGTACAATCTCTTTTTCGTATTCAGTCAAGATGGACACATAGTATTTACCAGTAGGTGTCATAGAAATCGTACATGACTTGATCATATAATCTTGTGGTATCTCTCTATGTTGTTTGATACGTACCATTTTCAGTTTTGGCAATTTGATATGACCATTAAGCAACATAATATTTCCGTTTACTACATTCGTTGTATAAGACTTTCTGTCTTTTTTACTTTTGAATGTTGGAAAGTCATTTTGACCACTAAAGAAATTCTTATAGGCAGTTTGCAAGTTTAGTTGAGCATTTGCCAAAGCTAATGAATCAACTTCTTTTAACCACTCAAATTCTGCTTTATATTTCGCGGGAGTTGGAAGCTTTTGTTTCTTTAGTTGTTCCTTATTGTCTTTATATTTTTCGTACGCTTCTTTTCGTTCAGCTAACATTCTGTTATACACGAAACGTACACAACCGAAGGTTTTACGCATAAGATATGCTTGTTCTTCTGTTGGATACAAACGGAAATTATATGCTTTATTATGCTTTGTCATATCATTTCACCTCACTTTTCACCTTGATTTTCAATATATTTCTTTACTACGTCTATTGGCGAACCACCAGTAGTTAGTAAGCAAAAACTTCTTGACCAAAACATCTCTTTCCAAAGTTTCTTTTTCACTTGTGGAAAGTCTCTCTTGATTAGTCGAGAACTTGCACTTTTATAAGCATTAATAAATTTTGTCATTTCTGTATTCGGATGTGCCTTGAACAAAATATGAACATGGTCTACATCATGATTCCACTCTATCAGTGTTATGTTGTAATTCTCGGATAACCTGACAAACATGTCTTTTGCATAGTCTGATATATCATCATCGAACACATTTCTTCTGTATTTTACGACCAACACAAGATGATAATACAACAAGAACACTGAATGATTATTGCTATCTAATTTCATTGATATACCAACCTTTATATTTTATAAGACTGATTATATCAGAGGCAAAATAAAAAGCAAATCCTTTTGGCTACGCCAAACCGAAATTCATCTCCCACCTACCGCCGGGCTACGCCCTTCACGCGCTTGAGGAAGGAGAATTCTTTCGAGGAATTCGTTAAATATGGATCTACAAACAAAAAGAACTAGTATCATACTAATTCTTTTTGTTTATTTAGAATAAATAAAATTTAAAAAACACATAAATATTCATGTTACACTATATTATGACACTCAATTTTGTTTATACCATACAACAAAACTAAACTAATCCCTTATCTATAATAGATAAGGGATTAGTTTGTATAAATAATTTTAATCCTGTCCAGAGATTAAAAACCATATTAAAAGTTTACATAACCCCACTTATCGGTATTCAATATATCTAGAAAAAACCCCTTCAGCTTACTTGCTGAAGGGGTTTCGTATTTACATAATTCCCGTTAGCGGAAGACACGAATTAAGACTGAGCTATGGTAATAATAATAATTTCTCCTAAGATACCACGATTTTCAGCATGTCGATGGGCTTCAACAATTTGCTCCATTGGATAGATGGAATTGATGGCGGGAAATATATCACCATTATTGACCAACTGTGCAAGGTGTGTGAAGTTTTTGCGATTAGGAAACGCAATTACCAAACGGGTTCGGTGCTGTCCGTACCGTGCAGAAAGAAGAACACTGAATAGACCTCTTATTGGTTTTTCAGCATCAAATGCAATTGTGAGCAATTTTCCATCTGGTTTAAGTTTCTTTCTAAATGCTTTAAGATCTTTTCCTGCTGTATCAAACAACTCGAGTTCTTCAGATGATGTTTTGCGATAGTCGAATACTTCATCCGCACCATAGTTTATTACTGCATCCATGGTAGTTTTTGAAGCGAGGACTGTAACATGTGCTCCAAGTGCTTTTGCAATCTGTATGGCGAAAATACCGACACCTCCTGCTCCACGTATAAGGACTCGATCACCAGCTTTTATGTTCCCTTTATCACTAGAGCAATTAGAGCTGTGACTCCTGCACAAGGCAATGCTGCAGCTTCTATTGGAGACATTTGAGATGGCATTAACGAGGGCTTGTTTACGTTTATAACAACATATTCAGCTGTAGCATTGGTATTAGTTGTAGTATTTCCCCACACCACCAACCTTGAAGTCCGTGACATCAGGTCCTAACTTGTCCACTATCCCTACTACATCTTGACCAATGGTTTTAGGGAATTTTGAAAGTACGTTAGTTATCTTACTGGCTGTACCTTTTCATACATTTAAGTCACCTCCGTTGATGGAAGTGGCAAATATTTTGACAAGTACTTCTCCCTTATTTGCTTGGGGAATGGGGGTTTCCTGAATTTCAAGAACTTCTGGGCCTCCGAACCGATTGTACACAATTCTTTTCAAACTTTTTAACAAAACCAATTTAATAATATAACATAAAAAAATCTAAAATTTCATGCAATATTGCATGAAATTTTAGATTGCAAGCCATATACTTTCTAAATATAATAAATATAAATATAGCCGAAATTTCTGAAAATACAGATATGCGTTTTGTGAAAGAAGATGGAATAGAGGAAACATCTATTTCATAGGTAGATTATTAAGTGTATTTATTTTTTGATACATAAATCACGCTTTAAAAATTGATTTTTCGAATCATTTTTTAATAATATAAAATAATATTTACGCCAGTACTTTAAGTAATATCTTTAACAAATATCATGAACTCAATTAAACAATAAAGATCATCAGAATATATGATACTATAACATAATCTTTATTTATGCCCTAAATTTTCTGAATAATTAAAATAAACTCACTTTTACAACAGGTACAATTAATATGTAGGATTTATCCTAAAAATTTGATGAATGGTGGGAATGAAATGAACCGCAAGATGTTAACAAAATGGTTTGGAATTATAAGTTTAATCATTATGTTGCTAGGAGTTTCTATGCCACAAGCAGCAGCCGAGATAATACATCAAGAAAAATTTCAAATGAACTGGAATTATATTAAATTCAAAGGTACTGAAGTAAAGGTAAAGTCAGACTTTCTAAGAACGTCATCAAAAGATGTTGCGTATTGTTTATCACCTGAGTTGAATTCACCTAATGGAGATAACCTTTCTGAAATTGGAAAAGAGGATGATTTTGTATATCGTGTCTTACTTTATGGATACCCTCAAAAAACGCCAGCAGAATTAGGGGTTTCTACAAAAGAGGAAGCCTACTATGCAACTCAATTAGCTATCTGGATTGCATCTAAAAAAATTGAACTCGCCGATTCAAAAACAGAAAACCAACAGATATATAACCTTGTAAAACATCTGGTAGAAAAAGCTTCTAAAGGTACTGAAGTGCAGGAAACATATTTGAATATAATACCTAATGGAAAACAAACTGTAGAAAAAAATGGAGACTATTTTGAAACAAATTTATATATGGTTCAATCAAATGCAGTATCTGGAGTATATTCCGTTCAAATTGAGGATGCACCAGAAGGAGTTCAAATTATAAATGAACAAGGTGAAAAAAAGAATGAATTCTCTATCAAGGAAAATTTTAAAGTTCTGATTCCGAAAAACACACCAAGTGGAAATTTCAAGTTAAGAGTAAATACAAAATTTCAGAGTTTACAAGCAGTTATCTTTGATGGACAACAAAGGGTTCAAAATACAACTGCCTTATTACCAAGAACGAGCGAGAAAAGCAGTGCAGATATAGTAGTAAAATGGGAAATGTTAGGATCTTTAAAAATTATGAAGGTCGGAGAAAATAGAGAAGTCTTAAAAGGGGCTGTGTTTGAGGTTGTAAGTGAAAATGGGAATTTCATAAAAGAAATCACTACAGCTGAGAATGGAATTGCTACATTAAATAACCTTCCTACTGATGCGTATGTTATAAAAGAAATTCAAGCTCCAGAGGGATATGTACTTGATCCTACAATAAAAAAATTAGAAGTAAACACTGGCGAGATAGCAGAAATAAAAATCAAGAATCGAAAAATAAAAAGTGACCTAGAAATCAAAAAAGTGCATGCTACATATGAAAATGCTAAACAATCTTATGATACACAAAGTAAAAAGCACACAGAAGAAAAGGATCTTGCAAGTAAAGAAAAGCATTACCTGCCATCAGCAGGAACAAAGCTTCCAACGACCCCATTTGTAGGACTAGGATTTATTATTTTAGGAATCTATATATTAAAAATACGAAAATATCATGGTTAAAATCTATAAACAATAAAGGTTTGTTACCAATGCTTAAAGCTAAATATGCTAAGAAATGTTTTGTAAAAAATGTAGATTATAACTACTATTACAAATGAAAGCGCTTTCTGAATGTACAACTATTAAAAAAGGTTCTGTTACAAAGTTTCTTACTATCAAATTAGATGAAGTATTTTCCATTAACTATTATGAAACCATAAATAATTTTTGTAATTCACTTCACGTCGAAAAACAGGAGTCTAGTTTAAGACTTCTGTTTTGGGTTCTGGTGCAAAAATAAAACACAAGGGAATAAAGCATATATATTCCTAACGGAATCGTATCTTATGTTGCAAGTCCAAACAATTGATGGATAAATTCTTTTTGATTTTGTGCAGACTGGCTCCGTAAAGCAATCTGTTCTTTTTTAATCATATGCATGGCTTCTACTCCAGAAAGAATGGATGTAGCTGTGTCAAAAGATTTAAGGCCTAGCATAGAACGGATTCGCTTCTTTATAAAGCGATGATCTTGTTCTACTATGTTATTCAAGTACTTTTGTTGTCTAAGTCGCATACCGTTAGGTATGCTTTTTTCTTTTTTTAACTGTTCAATTGCTATAGGATAAGCTGGATTCTTATCGACTGTTATCACACGTGGCTTTGAAACATGAAAAGACCGCAAAGCTTTCTTGAAAAAGCGCTTTGCAGCCTTATGATCTCTTGTTTTGCTTAGGCAAAAATCGATTGTGTTTCCGTTCGAATCAACAGCACGATACAGGTACATCCATTGACCTTTTACTTTGATATATGTTTCATCGACTCTCCAAGAGTCATTTATTTGTTTGAGGTAACGTCGGATTCGTTTGTCCAATTCAGGACCATACTGATGAACCCAACGCATAATCGTTGTATGAGAAATGGATAAACCACGTTCCTCCATCATTTCCACCAAATCACGAAAACTTAGGTTATACCGTAGGTACCATCTTACTATTAATAAGATAATATCAGGCTAATAGTGCTTCCATTTGAACCAATTTTTCTTTTCCATACCGATCACACCCTTTTAGAGTAATAGTATCAGTATGTCCAAGTTTTAGAGATTACTTGTAATTACCTTGAAGTTTTTGCACCAGAACCTTCATTTGGATTGAATACAGAATTTAAACTTAATGAATTGGTGGATGTAGAATAAAAACGGGCTGACTCGAAAGAGCCAGCTTTAATTCACAGCAGGTAAATTGATATTTGTAAAGGTGTTATTCGAATTGATGAAGTTACGAATATGATTTTTATTTGTGTAATATTTTAAATTCAATGGTGCTGTTCCTGTATAAACAAATCCATTGTCTTTTAAAATTAACTCGTTTACTCCCGCTGCTGCTCCTGAAGCTAAGAAAGCAGCGAATGCTGGATTATTAATAGTAACATTGCATTTCTCTACTATATAAGTTGTATATGGACGATTTGTATCAGATAAGAATAAATTATTTTTCGTATTAATGGAGATAGCACAGTCTTCCAGTGAAGTGTATGGTACTTGATTATCCACATTTGTAATACCAACTTCGCAAGTTGTATCTATAAGTTTTGATTTAGTAACTCTAATATTCATTGGACGCCCACTAAACAAATGATTTCTCAACTCGCAATTAAGAAGTTCTGACCTTGTGAACTCACAAACGTCTACAGTTTGAGTATTAGGATTTTCTGATCTGACTCGTAAATTTTCGAATCTACAGCTATCATATTCTTTAACTTTAAACGTCATCTCTCTTTGTGTTAAAACCGATTTAAAGGTACAGTTGCTTATTTTGTTTGCTTTTATCCATGGTGTGGTAGTCGAATTTTCTGTAAAAATAATATAATTATTATCAAATGTGCAATTATCTCCCAATGCAACGAAATCAGGGTTTACGTATTGATTGTTAGATAAAGAAACCCTATACGAATCATTAGTTAAATTCATATTACCACCTGTGAAACTATTGTCTATAATATTCACAAACGCCGTACTAAAATTAGAAGTCATGAGTCCAATGTTATTTTGACAGTTGTATAAGAAATTATCCTTAATAGTTGCATGCATTAAAGAATAAAGATTAATCGCTAGGTAATCTATATTGTAAATGTGATTATGTTCTATTAAGACATCATAGCAACCAACTAAAATACCGTGATAACTGCCGTAAATTTCGTTATCTTTTATGGTACAGCTTGCTCCGTATGAATCTTCCATGTTTATTGAATAACGAGTTGGATTGTTGAAAATAGATTTTCCATCCAAAAACCTAACCAATCCTTTTCCATTATCGCGGATTTTATTATTTATAACTTCGTTGTAATTCCCCCCTAAAGTGATACCACCCCTATGCCCATTAAAAACCTCGCATTTTTCAACAGTGTTATGGTGAGGGATACCACCAAACATAATTGTATATTGCAGATTCTTATTTACATTGTTTTCATTATAAAATTGAAGCCTAAATTTCATTGCGTTAACTGGGATTGAAATATCTGTATAGATTCTTCTTTTCTTCATAACCCCTATGAAATTGTTGTTATTATCGTAAAAGAAGATATCCAAGTCTTTACTATTTAAATTTGTTGTTCTAGCGTATCCTGCTCCAGCTATAAGAAAGGAAGTAATCTTTGGTGTTAAATCTTGAGGTATATTTAACATCTTTGTTGTGAGTGTATTCGTAGAGGTAATAGGTTGTCCAGTGTTGTAATCTAAGGCACTCAAAGTAAGACCTTGATCAAATTCTCCATAGTCAAATATCGAGTTTGAGCTAAATGAAATATTATCGCCCATATAATCGCGAACCTTACAATTTTTCACAGAACAATAATTTGAACTTTTTTGAAAGAGAATACCATACGTATTCTCCACTGCTACTTCTAAAGGATTAGAGAAACTTCTGTCGTCCCTACACCCAATTATAGTTCCACCAAATAAATTAGAATTGGTGACTTTACTAAATACGATACTATTTCCTTTGAAGTTGTAATAATCAGTAGTTGTTCTATTGTCAAATGGCGATTTTTTATTAGAATCGTATATAACTTTTAATGTCGATCCATTTAAATTAAAATCTAAATTGGAAACCATAACAATCTCACGTGGATAACATAGAGCGTAATTGCCTTTTGGAAGAATAACTTCAGAGTAATTATTAGATGCTGCATATTGTAGCGCATTGTTTATCCCCTGGATATTCTTATCAGCTTGTATATAATCTGCATCTACATAGGGTTTAGTAGGTAATCCTTCTTTTATGCCCCACTGATTTAATTCAATTAAATAATCCAATTATTATCACCTCTTAAATTTCTTAATATAGTATATTCATTGATAAAAGAAACCGTCCCCTAAAAGGAGACGGTTATAAAAATCATTTCACATATACATAGGCTTCGTTTTTTCATTTCCATATTTACACTCCTCCCCCTTTTCATCCATAATTTCAAAATGGAGAGAGATTAAGGACTGATTATTAATGCATATTCTAGAAAAATTAAACGAGGCCTTCACCTTAGAAGCTCAGGAATCATCACCGAGTAAAGTGGCTATTCAAGAATTAAAAAAATTCTCATCAATAAATATCCTTACATTTTTTATGCTTTTATTCCGTTTCAAACAATACGATAAATCTATGTTTATCTGATAACGTTTTTCTTCGATTTCACTCTTTGTTATTAATTCATGGCTGTTTTTTAAAGCAACTTTATAACTGCAACGCCCAATGAAACAATTGATATTATCGTACCAATTGTCCTTGAACTACCCCCACTTTCACTTCGTTTAGAAGAGGGGGATTCCTAAGTAAAGAGTTCTATCGAACTCTAAT
>NZ_MAOG01000057.1:0-221 GCF_001884205.1 Bacillus sp. NH11B
ACAAAATAAAAGAGCACCCATAATCGATAGGTGCTCAAATATATGAAGTGGGGCAACCCCATACTCCAATATATGCTTGTCCTTATTAAAAGGTGCAAAATAAAAAGAGTACCCGTCATTAGGTACCCTTCAACAAATAAGTATGGCGCCCCAAGTTTCACCTCATATGATAACTCGTCCCACGAATTCATCATATGCTTGTCTTATTAGAATGTTCACTG
>NZ_MAOG01000058.1:0-2479 GCF_001884205.1 Bacillus sp. NH11B
GGAAGTTAAGCTCTCTAGCGCCGATGGTAGTTGGGACCTTGTCCCTGTGAGAGTAGGACGTCGCCAAGCAACCTTAAGACGAGTCAGAATGACTCGTCTTTTTTGTGTTTCTAACTTCTTATCAGCCTCAAGGTACCATTTTAAATAATACTTCTTCTTTTAATCCTCTCATATTCAATTTCTTTCATCATTTTCGGTGTGTAGTTTAAGATTTTCTATTTTATTTTTTGTAGAACTAATCTGTCGGTGTGTTAAAATAGTACAGTTATTTTTTGAAGTACTTTAATATATAGAGATTTAATTTTAAAAAGGAGATAATATGAAAAAGATAAGTGTAATTACTATAGTAGTTTTAGTCCTTCTAGCGATTGCATATATGTTAGTCGGGAATTATTTCTATAATTATGCGTTGAATGCGAAACAAGGAAAAGATTTTTTAGAGGATAATCCTCACTTAACGGAAACGGTGAATGCATCGGAAGGTGCATTGGCTACGAATGAAGACAAGAATGCGAACTTTGTATCAAAATATAAACCTAATACATTAACTATACGCTCTTTTGATAAGCTAAATTTAACAGGTTATGAATATATGAATGAGCAATCTAGTCATAAATGGGCACTTGTAGTTCATGGATATGATGGCAGGGCATCAGCAATGACGAAATATATCCGGAACTTTTATGAACAAGGCTATAATGTCATAGTACCAGACCTTCGTGGGCATGGGAATAGTGAAGGGGGGTATATCGGTATGGGATGGCATGATCGCAAAGATGTTTTGTTGTGGATTCAACAAATTTTAAAGAAAGATCCTAATGCTGAAATAGCTCTATTTGGTATTTCTATGGGTGGAGCAACTGTTATGATGACTTCTGGAGAAGATTTACCTCCTAATGTTAAAGTTATTATTGAAGATTGCGGATACTCGACTGTTATTGATGAATTCACGTATCAACTAAAAGATTTATTCCACTTACCGAAGTTTCCTGTTATGAATGCGGCCAATACAGTTACTAAATTGAGGGCTGGATACGATTTAGAAGAGGCTTCGGCTGTAAAACAAGTTGCGAAAAGTAAAACACCTATGCTGTTCATTCATGGAGATGCCGATACATTTGTTCCTTTTGAAATGTTAGATGAGGTGTATAGTGCTGCAAAAGTAGAAAAAGAGAAATTAATTGTTCCAGGTGCGGGACATGGAGAAGCGGAGAAAATAGATTCAAATAAATATTGGAATACTGTATGGAAATTCGTAGAGAAGTATATTCCAGCATAATTAAAGTTGTTTCATGTTTATATACGATAATCGGAGGGGGAATAGTTTATCCTTTTGATTATCGTTTTTTTTTTGCTAATTAGGTATTCTGCTATAAGTATACTCTTGTATGTACTATATGAAGGAGGTAGAGCAAAAATTTTTGAATTCTTTAATCTCAGTGCTACAATGATTGAAAACTAAATGTTAATGAGGTGTTCATATGAAAATTGAAGTTTGGTCTGATTTTGTATG
This sequence comes from Bacillus sp. NH11B, assembly GCF_001884205.1. Taxonomy (NCBI): domain Bacteria; kingdom Bacillati; phylum Bacillota; class Bacilli; order Caryophanales; family Bacillaceae; genus Bacillus; species Bacillus sp. NH11B. The sequence goes on from NZ_MAOG01000058.1 coordinate 1,514, forward strand.
TCCGTTTTGCTATATTGGGAAACGTAGATTAGAGACGGCTTTAGAACAATTCCCACATAGGGATGATGTTGAAGTTGAGTTTAAAAGTTTTGAATTAGATCCGAATACTCCTGTTTACTCTGGAACGAGTATTAACGAAGTGCTTGCATCGAAGTATGGGATTAGTATTGAAGAAGCTAATCGTAATAATATACAACTAGGCAATCATGCAGCTAGTATGGGTTTGAATTTTAATTTTGAAGAGATGAAGCCGACAAACACTTTTGATGCGCATCGTCTGGCGAAGTTTGCAAAGGAGCAAGGGAAGGAAAAAGAGATTACAGAAAATCTTCTTTTTGCATATTTTACTGAATCACAAAATTTAAGTGATGTGGAAACGCTCGCTACGATTGCTGAAAATTCAGGGATAGATAAGCAAGAGGCTTTAAATATTATCAATAATAAAAGTGCATATGCAAATGATGTTAGAGTTGATGAAGCGATCGCTCAGCAATATAGAATTACGGGAGTACCTTATTTTATTGTTAATCAAAAATATGCCATCTCAGGTGCGCAACCACTTGAAACTTTTGTTGGTGCACTTCAGCAAGTATGGGAAGAAGAGAATCCTGCACCTAAGTTACAGGAACTTTCAGCAGATGGTGGAAGCGATTTTTCTTGTACTGACGGAAGTTGTTCGGTACCTTCAGAAGAACAATAGTTTTTATGATGGAATAGCACCCCATAGATAGTTCTATGGGGTGCTTGTATATAACTATAGAAGAAATACGTAAATAGATATTTTGATTACGTAAATGAAATCTATAAAATATAAAGTTTTTCAAAAAAACATATTGACGATTATACAAATGAAGTGTAATATAGAACAAGTCGCCGATGCAATAACGCAAAACACGGCAAACGAAATAAAAAACTTAGTTGACATTAACTAACGAAGATGTTAACATAAGGAAGTCGCAAATGAGC
>NZ_MAOG01000059.1:0-2947 GCF_001884205.1 Bacillus sp. NH11B
CATATTATATGGTTAAGTCCTCGATCTATTAGTATTCGTCAGCTCCACATGTCACCATGCTTCCACCTCGAACCTATCAACCTGATCATCTTTCAGGGATCTTACTAGCTTACGCTATGGGAAATCTCATCTTGAGGGGGGCTTCATGCTTAGATGCTTTCAGCACTTATCCCTTCCGCACATAGCTACCCAGCTATGCCCTTGGCAGAACAACTGGTACACCAGCGGTGCGTCCATCCCGGTCCTCTCGTACTAAGGACAGCTCCTCTCAAATTTCCTACGCCCACGACGGATAGGGACCGAACTGTCTCACGACGTTCTGAACCCAGCTCGCGTACCGCTTTAATGGGCGAACAGCCCAACCCTTGGGACCGACTACAGCCCCAGGATGCGATGAGCCGACATCGAGGTGCCAAACCTCCCCGTCGATGTGGACTCTTGGGGGAGATAAGCCTGTTATCCCCGGGGTAGCTTTTATCCGTTGAGCGATGGCCCTTCCATGCGGAACCACCGGATCACTAAGCCCGACTTTCGTCCCTGCTCGACTTGTAGGTCTCGCAGTCAAGCTCCCTTATGCCTTTGCACTCTACGAATGATTTCCAACCATTCTGAGGGAACCTTTGGGCGCCTCCGTTACACTTTAGGAGGCGACCGCCCCAGTCAAACTGCCCACCTGACACTGTCTCCCGGGTCGATAAGACCCGTAGGTTAGAATTTCAATACAGTCAGGGCGGTATCCCACCAGCGCCTCCACCGAAGCTAGCGCTCCGGTTTCAATGGCTCCCGCCTATCCTGTACAAACTGTACCAAAATTCAATATCAGGCTACAGTAAAGCTCCACGGGGTCTTTCCGTCCTGTCGCGGGTAACCTGCATCTTCACAGGTACTATAATTTCACCGAGTCTCTGGTTGAGACAGTGCCCAAATCGTTACACCTTTCGTGCGGGTCGGAACTTACCCGACAAGGAATTTCGCTACCTTAGGACCGTTATAGTTACGGCCGCCGTTTACTGGGGCTTCAGTTCAGAGCTTCGCTTACGCTAACCCCTCTCCTTAACCTTCCAGCACCGGGCAGGTGTCAGCCCCTATACTTCGCCTTACGGCTTCGCAGAGACCTGTGTTTTTGCTAAACAGTCGCTTGGGCCTATTCACTGCGGCTTTCCGTTAAGAAAGCACCCCTTCTCCCGAAGTTACGGGGTCATTTTGCCGAGTTCCTTAACCAGAGTTCTCTCGCACACCTTAGGATTCTCTCCTCGCCTACCTGTGTCGGTTTGCGGTACAGGCACCTTTTATCTCGCTAGAAGCTTTTCTTGGCAGCGGGGAATCAAAGACTTCGCTCCATAAGGAGCTTCCCCATCACAGCTCAGCCTTCACGATAAGCGGATTTGCCTACTTATCAGCCTAACTGCTTGGACGTGCACAACCAATCGCACGCTTCTTCTATCCTTCTGCGTCCCTCCATTGCTCAAACGATAAAGAGGTGGTACAGGAATATCAACCTGTTGTCCATCGCCTACGCCTGTCGGCCTCGGCTTAGGTCCTGACTAACCCTGAGCGGACGAGCCTTCCTCAGGAAACCTTAGGCATTCGGTGGACGGGATTCTCACCCGTCTTTCGCTACTCATACCGGCATTCTCACTTCTAAGCGCTCCACCAGTCCTTCCGGTCTGACTTCACTGCACTTAGAACGCTCCCCTACCACTGATACCATTGGTATCAATTCGCAGCTTCGGTGGTGTATTTAGCCCCGGTACATTTTCGGCGCAGAGTCACTCGACTAGTGAGCTATTACGCACTCTTTAAATGGTGGCTGCTTCTAAGCCAACATCCTAGTTGTCTAAGCAACTCCACATCCTTTTCCACTTAATACACACTTTGGGACCTTAGCTGGCGATCTGGGCTGTTTCCCTCTTGACTACGGATCTTATCACTCGCAGTCTGACTCCTAAGGATAAGTCATTGGCATTCGGAGTTTGACTGAATTCGGTAATCCGATGAGGACCCCTAGTTCAATCAGTGCTCTACCTCCAAGACTCTTACACTTAAGGCTAGCCCTAAAGCTATTTCGGGGAGAACCAGCTATCTCCAGGTTCGATTGGAATTTCTCCGCTACCCACACCTCATCCCCGCACTTTTCAACGTGCGTGGGTTCGGGCCTCCATTCAGTGTTACCTGAACTTCACCCTGGACATGGGTAGATCACCTGGTTTCGGGTCTACGACCACGTACTAAACGCCCTATTCAGACTCGCTTTCGCTGCGGCTCCGTCTCTTCAACTTAACCTCGCACGGGATCGTAACTCGCCGGTTCATTCTACAAAAGGCACGCCATCACCCATTAACGGGCTCTGACTATTTGTAGGCACACGGTTTCAGGATCTCTTTCACTCCCCTTCCGGGGTGCTTTTCACCTTTCCCTCACGGTACTGGTTCACTATCGATCACTAGGGAGTATTTAGCCTTGGGAGATGGTCCTCCCAGATTCCGACGGAATTTCACGTGTTCCGCCGTACTCAGGATACATTCAAGAGAGAACGAAGTTTCGACTACGGGGTTGTTACCCTCTACGACGGACCTTTCCAGGTCGCTTCGTCTACCTCGTTCCTTTGTAACTCCGTATAGAATGTCCTACAACCCCAAGAGGCAAGCCTCTTGGTTTGGGCTAGATTCCGTTTCGCTCGCCGCTACTCAGGAAATCGCATTTGCTTTCTCTTCCTCCAGGTACTTAGATGTTTCAGTTCCCTGGGTCTGTCTTCCATACCCTATGTATTCAGGTAAGGATACCATACCATTACGTATAGTGGGTTTCCCCATTCGGAAATCTTCGGATCAAAGCTTACTTACAGCTCCCCGAAGCATATCGGCGTTAGTCCCGTCCTTCATCGACTCCTAGTGTCAAGGCATCCACCGTGCGCCCTTTCTAACTTAACCAAACTAAAATTAAAAAA
>NZ_MAOG01000060.1:0-2312 GCF_001884205.1 Bacillus sp. NH11B
ATTAGACCTCTATTAGTCATTCCTTAATGGTATCATAGCGAGGTGAGAGTCTTTAAGGGTTCTCCTTAATAGAAGGAAACGGATATGGAAAGAGTGCAAGCGATTATTGACAGTAATCTGAAATTCAAGAGCTGGATTAAACAGGTACTAGCTATAGGCGGAATGTTAGGGTTCTGCTACTTGGTATTATATGTTTTATGTTTCTTATTTGCTATGTAAATACTATATAACTACACTAGTGGAGTCTTGCCTACAGAGGTAAGGCTCTTTTGTTTGTGGATTTGAAATAAAGTTTAATCGTTTATAACAAAGTTTAACCGTTTTGAAAAAAGATTAACTGTTTATAAAAAAGTTGCACTGTTTTATCCCTTTAGATTTACTGATCTATGGGGATATTTTTATTAATAAAAGAAATATGATATATATTGACCTTTGACTTTCACATACGTCTCATCGACTCGCCAAGAATCATTGGTTGATTTAAGATGACGTTGTACTCGCTTATCTAATTCAGGACCATATTGATGAATCCATCGCATGATAGTTGTATGAGCAAGGGATAACCCACGTTCTTCCATCATTTCGACTAAATTACGAAAACTGAGGTTGTACCGTAGGTACCATCTCACGGTTAATAAAATAATATCCGGTTAATAATGTTTTCACTTGAATAGATTTTACGTTTCCATACCAATCACATCCTTTTTTAGAGTACTAGTATCAATATATCCAAGTTTAGGAGGTTACTTACAAGCGTTTTGGAGTGTTTGCACCAGAACCCATTTGTTTGACAAAATAAAAAGGAAAAACTAATTGAATAGTTTCCCCTTTTATTTTGTATTGCAGAGAATGTGATACCCTCATGCCCATCAAACTAAGCTCATGTAACGTCAATGATAAGCAAGATTGTTTCTTTTTTTCGAAAGTCTATATGTAGATGCTTTAAAGACTTTAGTTTTTTATCATCAGTTATAGTTGATATAACTAGAGTCATAATAAACCCACTGACCTGTTCCAATTCTTAACCAACCGTTCTTTTCTTCATATACTGTAACTTTTTCGCCTTTACTTGCCTTTCTAACAATAGAGTAGTTTGAACCTGCTCCACTTCGAATATTTACTCCAATACCATTGATTTGAGCCGTTCCAATTACATTTTGAACACTACCAGTTTCAATTACTAGAAGCATGTTTAGAATGAACGATGCTGTTTCACCACGGGTTGTTGTTCCTTTAGGATCGTATTGATTGTCTTCTTTACCTTTTACAATACCTAAGCCATACAATCTTTGTACGTCTTCTTTATAGTTAATTTGGTCCTTATCTACGAATGGTAAGTTTGCAACTGGCCCCCATAGACCTTTATACTGTAAAGCCCTGTTTACAATGATTGCTGATTCTTCTCTTGTAATAGGTGTGCTTGGGTCAAAAGAACCGTCTCCTCTACCTGCAATGATACCTGCACTTGCAGTTCGTTTAATACCATCTCGTAGAGTTGGGTTTGCATCGTTTAAGTCTTTAAATGAAGCATCTCCGGCTGGCAAGTTTAGAGACTTAGAGATTAATTGAGCAAATTCGGCTCTTGTTACTGCTCTGTTAGGTGCGAAAATTCCGTTTCCTTCCCCTACCATAATACCCCTTCTATTTAATTCTCGAATAGCTGACTCATACCACCCCCCTGTAATATCGTCTGTTGGTTGAGAAAGGTTATTATAATTCCCCTTAACACCATTTACGAATGAATCCCATTGTCCATTGTTAATCATGTTAGCAGGACAGTTTTTACCACTCCATCTTTGGTGTTTTACGATATTATTTAACGGTACACCAGTTTCTTTCATTAAATAAGCTACAAGTTTCTTAGCATTATCTACTGCTTTACTGTAGTTACCGTCTCTGTTAACTGCGATTTCAATTGCAATAGATTGTCTATTACCTGGACCGTCACCGTCTCCTGCGTGCCACCCGTTTTCGTTTAATGGTAAGTGTTGATAAATCTCTTTATCGTCTACTGTAAAATGCCATGATGCAACTCGGTTTGTGTTCCCTACTGCTTGGTTATATAGGTATTGAGCATGGTTTTTAGCACCTGCTCCTACACTTGTATTATCAGTCTCATGAATTGTAATGTACTTTGGACTCATGTAGTTTTGAGGACGAATATTATCGTTACCTGCTGGAACAATCCATTCAGTGAATGAAACACCGTTTATTGTACTAGAGATGCTAGGTGATGCGGGAGACAGACTACGTTTTGTTCTGTTTGAATTGTTAGGAACAGTTAATGTACCTGTTTCTTCATGAATACCTTC
>NZ_MAOG01000061.1:0-36476 GCF_001884205.1 Bacillus sp. NH11B
TGAATAAATTTTGCTTTTCCATACCAATCACATCCTTTTTCAGAGTACTAGTATCAGTATGTCCAAGTTTAGGAGTGTTTGCACCAGAACCAAAAATATTAAATGATGCAGGATACTTTGACAAAGTCACCAAGGTCGATAAAGTCGGAAAATCTGGAAATGTTGCAAAGGCCAGCGAACTAAAATTCGGAAATACAGAAAAATTAGAATCACATTTTATAAAGCATGGTGGTGAATTTGGAGGAACATATTCCAATGCAGTTGAGTATCTAGCAGGAGCTAATAATGTAATAAAAAATGGAACAAAAGTTCAGTACAATTATAAAGGAGAACTAAGGACAGGATATGTTAAATTTATGAAGAATAGTAGTTTAACTAATCCCAAGGGTGTTCCTATAAAAAGTTACGCTAAGTTTGAATTTGTAGGAACAAATAATTTAGGAGAAATTACAACATATCATGTTGAAAGTGGTAAAACTTTTTGGAAATTGTTGAATAACGGTAAAAATATTCCTGTTATTAATCCTATAGAATAGAGGTGAAATTATGAATAACATGATAAAAATATATAAATTTGCCCCTTTTATTGAGGAAGAAGTAAACTTTTTAGTAAATAACCAAGAAGTTATAGGATTTGATGTATCACCAAAAAAGCTGGAAGTAGACAAAGAATATGAGGCTGAAATAGATATATTTGTAAATGATATTTTGGATATAGAGGAACAAAAAGATATAAATTTGAAAAAAATAGAACATATAAATAATTATAGTTATATGCTTTTTGGTGAAATGTTAAAAGATAATGTTTTAGATGTAGGTTTTTTTATCACAAGTGATTTATTTGAAGATTATCAGTACTTGATAGGACAATATGTTATTTTGAAAGTTGATAGATTACAACTGTATTGTGAATAGGCTATACACCCCTAGTTAACATAAGGCTACTTATCGGTAGCAAAACAGAAAAGGAACTGACTCATAAGATTATGAGTCAGTTCCTTTTCCACTCTTTTTTATAATATATGTAGAATTTCATAATAGTAAAAAACAATATTTCTAACCTGTCCATAGTATCGGCCCCACCTACGCCAGATACCCTGATAGCCACTCGTGCCATCCAACCCATTATTATTATAAAAGAAAACGCTTACAATGTAAAGGATTTCCTGATTTTTTATGTTTTAAAAAACACAATTACTCTTATCTAAAAGATAAGAGTAATTGTGTTTACATAAATTCCGTTATTGGAAGTTATAAGCACAGTTTGTATTATGTTTAGGTAAATCTCAATCTTCATCAAACATATAAAGTTCCTAAAATAAATCAAATATGATATTAGTTATGTAAGTTTCTAAGAATGACAGTATTAAGAATACGTTTCTTTTTGTTTTATTAAAAGTACTCTCTTCCATTTTATAGTTTAACTCGAATGAAAAGAATACTAAGAGAACAACAGTTGTTGCAAAACTTACATACATAGGTGTTACTAGAGTGTACCCGTAAAAAGCACTTATAAGTAGTACAACTATTACTTGAATAATAATACCTTTAAACAATCAATACCTTACTGCATTTAAAAGACCTACATCTACTATCTTAATGTCTTTCTTTACCATCTTCTTAATTATACTTCTCAATAAGTCTTTCTTGATAAAGTATAAAGCTACCATTAGAAAAATAGCTAGTTGTAATACAATTATTATGTAGTTCATCAGTGAAGCATACGAAGTCATATCGTTATCCATGAGTCTACCCCAAAATACTTTTAATAAGTTTTATTTCCTCTACAAAGAAAAACACTAAGTGTATAGCATTTATTACGAACCATGATATGAAATTTGAGTTCTTTACAGTCTTTAATTGATTTGACTTGGTATTGGATAGTTCTATCTTTAAAGATGTTAGTATAATACTGTTAGACATAAAACCTAACAATATGAATCCGAATAGAGGTAAGTTTGTTATTATACCTATTATCATAATTCCGATGTATACTATAGTCAGTTTCTTAATGTACTGTTTGTCTTCTTTTAATTTTTCTATGTCCTTATTTCTAAACCAGTCTCTTACTATTCTTACAAAGACAATACTTTGAAACACCAATACAATAATGCTTACAAGTATAAGAAAGTAAGGCTCTAGTCTACCTATACTAAGTTCAAGCAAAGTCTGTTCCTCCTATTTATGTAGTATCGGTTTCAGTACTTGGGAATAAAAGTATAACCCTTCTGATAAGAGTCCTCCACTATATGACGTACCACCAGAATTTTAATAAAAATATACGCTAAGCAAATTTCTTATGTACATTCTTTTTATGTTATTAACTACATCTTTCTAAAATACGAGCTAATTCTTCATGGTTTGTTTGCATAACCCAATGCCCACCTCTTTGAATTGAATATACATCCCATTTTCTCTCCTTTGCTATTTCAGCGGATCTTTGAAAAATAGGGGCCATTGGCCAATTTGCAGGATGATCAAGAATTTCTATATATGTATGTGGGATCTCATTCACTATCGAATTATTCATTTCAATTGATTGTGTAAATGCTAATAGCGGCATAGCAACTTTTCTTTGATCTGACGTATTTCTTGGAATAATACGCCATCCATCTCCATGAACCTTTACTTCTTCTATAAAATGTGAAGACATTTCCGGGCCAGAAATATCCATTACAGAATCTCCGTTATTTGGAATCATTGCATCAATATACACAATATTTTTAATGCATTCTGGAATAATATCTGCAACCCCCGTTATTACCATTCCAGCATAGCTATGCCCTACTAAAATAACCTCCTTTAATTTTTCATAGTGAATAACATTCACAATATCTTGAATATATGTTTTTAATCCTACACCCGGATGTGCAAGGTGCGCTCTTTCTCCAAGTCCCGTTAATGTAGGTGTATATACTTCATGTCCCTCTTTTCTCAACTGTGTTGCAACTTCCCTCCAAACATATCCACCATCCCATGCACCGTGTACAAGTATAAATGTTGCCATAATATCTCTCCCCCTCTAATACATTTAACATTTTATATTTCCAAAATCCATTATAATACATTTTTACAAAATTAACCTTTTAGGAGTACGGAAACGATTCAAGGTATGATGGGCTACTACGAAAGAATTTTAAATTAATGCAATAAAAACCGTAGAAATTAACCATTTCTACGGTTTTATGCTCACCTAAGAACAGCACACTACTGCATCATCAAATGCATCTTCTGGAATATACACCTTATTACCCTCCACTTTATATGGAATGTTATTCCTCTCTAGTTTGTCTGTGTTAACGTTTTCTGGATTCTATAACATTGATTACTAGGAGGAATGAAAATATCAAATAAGACAATAGAAGAATTAAAAAAGCGGGATGGTACGAGGGGAGAAAAATAGACATATCAGAAAATGTAAAGTTTCTTGAAGAAAGAGGCTTTGAAATTTTTGAAAGTGCAAAAAAATTTATGGAGGAGTTTGGAGAATTACGAATCAATGTTGAAAAGATTCGTTCAAATGGGTCTAAGACAATATCTGAACATACCACTTGTATTAAGGAAGTGATAGGTGTGTTAGATAGTTCGTGTTTTGGCTTAGATGATTTTATTGATGATAAAGTTATTCCTATAGGTTCACTATATGATTTCGGTTAGGACCAGGAAGATTATTCAGATCAACAGGGTGGATAGGAGACAGTGCTTTGGGATGAATTTAAAGGGGAGTAATATTTTTTTAGTTCAAAATTATCTCCTAATCTCCTATAATGATAAATCCAATTTCTATAAGAATATTACCCTCTTTTTTGTTAATTATGTATAATAATAGAAGGGGGTATATATATGAATTATAAAAAAACAATAGTAAGCATATTGCTAGTAGCTTCATTATTTACATTATCTGCTTGTAAGGAAAAAGAAGTAGTAAAGCCAGTAGAGAAGAAAGAAGAGCCTCAAAAGGAACATATAACATCAGATAAAACAGAGGAAGTCACTACAGAAAAAGAAAAGCAAGATGAACAAAAGAAGGAAGAAGGACAAATTGGTATACAAACAACAGTAGAAGAACTTCAGCAACGTATTGATAAACGCGGTTATATACTTTACACGGATCATCCGATTCGCCGTGTTACAAGTGAAAATAATCGAACTACCGATATATCTAATTATGGTGATTCGGTTGTTAATATTCGCACAGAAGAACCACTTGAAAATTTATCGCCAGATTGGGTGAAAGAAGGATATGCATTTATAACAGTACAACAAGATCCTTCTTTTCAATATAAATCATGGGATGAAATAACAAATTTAGAAAGGGCACTTGTAAAAGTAGCATATGCATCAGTTTCTGCATTTCGTGTGCTAGAAGCTCCTGCAAGAAAGGAAGATTTCTCAAATACTGCTGAGATTACAGAGGCACTTACATACCTCCGAAAAGGTGGAGAATTTGATTATATGGCTCCTGTCGCCCAAGGCGGAGTAGATCAAGGGCTATTTCAAAAGAATGATAAACTGAAAAAAAGTTGGAGTAAGTTAGCAAACATAGAAAACCCTAAAGAGAATAAAATAGCTTTTTCCCAAGCATATGAGGAGGCGAGACAAGAGACGAATAATATGATAGGCCTTCTAAATATTTTAGTGTCTAAAAATTATAAGGAGCGTCTGTCGCAGCTTCCTAGTAAATAGGATGATAAGATATCCAAATAAGGCAAGTAAAATCTCTAAACATGCGAATTTAATATTGGACATCATCCCGAACAAGCTGAAGACATAGGAAATCTCATAATAAAAACAAAGGGGAAATATAATATATCTGATAGTGTACGAACACTCGTCGATGAAAAAACCGGAGAAAGACTTCAAATAAAAGATAACTCTGCGTTATTTTTCATTCGAAATAAATATTGGACTTGGATTATTCTAGTTTTAGGTTTTGGACTTACTATTACTGTTAGTGCGCAATTATCATAATTTTTTTATATTAACTAATTTTAATAATTTAAATTAGTTATTTGGAAAATTATATTTTTTTACAGTAACTACTCAGCTATACATTGTTTTTAGAAGGTTAGTAAGGGGGATAATTGCTGCCATAAAGAAAAAAATGGCCCTACACCTCGCTGCATTTCTGTGTTTTAAAACTTTGCGCATGGCAGAAAAAGGAACTGACCGCTTCTATGCATCGCCAGTCCCTATCGCCCATTTAAAAAAATGCTTTTCTTTCTTTTTTTACAGAGTAACTGAGTAGTTACAAAATTTATTCAAATTAAGACTCCAATTATATAAAAACTCATTAGTCTTTTATTGGAAATGTTATAATGGTAATTGTGGTTTTTTTCTGGAAATGGGTGATGTTCGCATAATTATTGGATTAGATTCCTAAGCAGTAGTTGAAGCATTTTCTACGTTTTTATCACAAGATAACTTGAATTTGCAACAAACAAAATTTGTTGAGTTAATCTAATCATTTATTATGTTGTGGGAAACGAGACATTTGCATGCTATTGCAGAAAAATCCATTTTTAAGGTAGAGGTTACTTTGTGAACTACTCGCCACTTAGCAAAGCTTGAAGTGGGAGCTTCTCAGTTCCACGACGAAAGTAACCTTTCGTCTCCCTGAGCGTTACTTCGGGGTGTTCCACCCCTAGATGTCCAACGCTTGGACGCTCTTTTGGTACGGTTGATATTTTACGCAGGAACCGAATGGCTTGGTTTTCGCACTCTATTTTCTTCCTGCAACCTCATATATCAAGTTATCAAAGAACTTCATATAGCTAGTTTATCAAAAGTTTTTGGCGATTCCAAACCGATATTCACCTCCCACCTACCGTTGGGCTACGCCCTTCACACGCTTGAGGAAGGAGAATTCTTTCGGTAAATTCGATAAAAGCTTATTAAAATATTAAAGGGGTATATGTTATGAAACCGAACAAGGTATTATCCATAGTACTCCCTATCATACTCTTAACAGGGTGTGGTGGGGAAGACAAGATAAAAGAAAAAGCCGAAGCAAAGCAAGAAGAGAAACAAGAATCGAAGAAAGTAGCTAAAACTCATAAAGTACCTGCTGAGTTTTATAAACGAGATATCAACACTTATTGTAAGTATTTAGAAGATGACTTTAAAGCATACAACAATGAACTGAGTCATATCTCGGATAACACTACTACAAGGGAAGCGATTATAGATAGAATTAAACGACTCGAAAGAACAATTGATATGTTTAATGAAGTTGACCCTCCTAAAGAGTATGCAGACGTCCATAAAGATGTAGAGAGTTCAATGGAACACTTCTCAAAGGCAATGAAACTATCGAAAGAAGTATTTTCTAGAAAAGAAATGCCTAAAGGGGGTAGAACTGATAAAGAATTACTAGAAGAGTCTGATAATGAAATCAAGAAAGGTGACGAGTACTGGTTTAAATTCATAAAAGAACTTGGTTTCACAGAAGGCTCTCCTAACAGAGCAATAACAGAAGCTCAATTAAACGAGTTGGATAATAAAGAAGGTACTAACCTTGAAGCAGTAGAAAAGAACGTAGTAGATGGAACTGAGTTAATTGCTAACTGGGGTTTTGAAACGAAAAACGGTTTCCAACCTTCTCTTATCTTAAAAGGTGGTAATCCAAAACAGTTTGAAGTTTACCTATATGGAGATTATCCAAAGAAAGGTAACCACATTGAAGGTACATGGACTTATGATGTTCCATCCAAAGAGTTACGATTACATATCGACAAACAATTTGTAAATGGTCAGGAAGCAGAAGTTATTCATAAAGACCTTAAGTACAAAGTACAAAACTATGATAAAAAGAATTTGCAATTATTTAACCAAGATTCTATGAAAATAACTCGATATACAAAGCAAATGTAATGATAAAAAGGAAACGGATTAGGTATAGTCGCCTAATCTTTTCTTCGTCGTAACTATCCAGCCCATAGTTAAAAATGCAAGACAAATAGAGGTAATCACTACGATCTATTCTGTTTTCCTCTGATTGGGGTACCGCCACATCGCTATCAACCTAAGAAAATACAACTCTCCCAGAACGAGATTTTGTCCTAACTTGTAATAAAAAAGCTCATTTTTTCGTTTTGGGGTGGATTTGTTTTCTTAAGTTGATGGGCATGTATGGTGACACCTAAATACATAAGTTAGATAAAAAGGTATAGCATCCATAACGGGTGCTTTTTTTCTTAGTTATATAGAAATTACACATTAAACGTGAATTTGAACAGAATGGACATTTGGATTAAAGGATATCATATAAATAGGTAGAATCTAGTTATTTGGTTCACATTTTAATCCAAGGGGTACAAATTCGATGCGACGTGAAAAGGATTTGTTGAAACAATGGAAGGCGGATTTGCAAGCTATTCAAGAGGAGAAAAGGCTGAAGAAGAAGGCTAAGAAAAAGAGCAAGAAATATAGTGTTCCTGGTAATACAGCTGATTTCATGAATGGCAAGAATACTTATGGTAAAGAGAATGGGGTATGGAAGCAAAGAAATAAATAATGTAAGGATAAATGAACTTGATTAAGTTTATAGCAATTATTGTAGGCGCTGCCGTGATCTGGGTGGCGTCTTGTTTTATTTTGCGAAGGAAGTGACGGGATGTTTTGGTTGGGATGCCTCAATTGGTATTTAGTAGGTACGCTTATTACTTTACTGATGGTTTAGTTTGGTTATCGGATTAGCGAGATGAACAAGGCAGAAAAGTGCCATGATGAGCCGGTGTTGAAGAAAATAGAACAGTTAAAGGCGTTAAGAGATGATAAGGGGTGAGGGGATGATTAATAAAATCAAACAATCTATCGTTACGACCGACATTTATATCGGTTTATGGATTGAGGGACTCAGACGATAATCCTAACAAAATAAACGAACACAATGAACGAAAATAGAGGAGGAATAATGAATTTCGGACAAGCGCTTGAGGAAGTAAAACAAGGAAAAGGAATATGATTGCCACAATGGAGTGAGGATGTTATTATCTGCGCTCAGTACCATGACGAACATAGTAAAATGAATGCTCCTTATGTTTTATAGTTGCGCGTAACTATATGTATATTTATCATTTTAGCCAATTCATCTCCCACCTACTCACTTCGCGTTCCTTGAGGAAGGAGTCTTCTTGGCTAAAATGATAAAAATATTTTACTTGCTGAATTTAGTAAGTAAGCAAAAAGGAATCCTTATAAAAAGGGTTCCTTTTTGTCTTACATTAATGTGATTTTATTTTAGATTTTCTCATTAGCTGATAAATTATAAGATCTAGCTCCTGGCTAACGTGAATTACTTTCTTGTGACTAAACCCGTATTTTATAACCAACTGAAACAATTCTTCTTTTCGCTTTTCTATCGTATCATTTAAAGTCTTAATATCCACTTTTAGTTAAAAACTCCCTTATCGCTTTACTCTTATTTGGAAACATACTTAAATAAACAAACAAAAAAATAAGATTGGAGAATTCCATCCTATCTTTAAAACATGGGGTAAATAAAATTGATAACCATCATATTTTTATTATATATTATTTTTAGTTAATTTGGTGCATTAATTCCATATTTAACATTTATATCTATATCGGGTGAATTTATTACAAAATGAGCTATAAATGATTACAAAATCGAATGTAAACTTTTACCCATTAGTTTATATTCATTTCCTTGACTTTATTAGGTCTATCCTACCTTAGCTATTTTTAGTAAAAACACTGAGAAAAGTATACATTCAAGAATGTATACATAAAGAGATTACAAAATCTATTCGAAGTAAAAAACTACTTAATTGAAATGATCTAATTACTCAAAAATCTCATAATCATGATAATATATTGTTTAAAAGATGTTAAAAAGGAGGACATAACAATATGACTGATTCTAAACAAAAAACACCCCTTTGGGAATGGTTTGCTTATCTTGGAGCAACCGTAACAATTATAAAACTTGTATATACATATTTATTTTAAAATCAAACATATACATTCTACACAACCGTAGTTACCATAATCCCACTTATTGGGATTCAATGTATCTAGAAAAACCCCCTTCAGTTTACTTGCTGAAGGAGGTTCGTATTTACATAATTATCGTTCTCGGAAGTTCTCATAAATAAGCCTAATAGGCTTATTTATTTTTTATTATTTGCAGTATATCTTGAGGATCTATTCGATTTGTATAATCTGGATTCACATGAGTAAATGTAATTTCACCAGCTTTATTAATTAAATAAGTAGCTGGTATGGGTAAGGCCCAAGAGTCATTTCCATTGTATAGAGGTAAATTTGCTCCAAACTTTATATAGTATTCTCTCATATAATCAGGGACTGTAAATTTAATTCCATATGTCTCTGATACCTTATCATCTAAATCACTTAATACATGATATTGTAGCTGATTTTTTTCATGTGTAGTAAGAGTTTGATCAGGTATTTGAGGGCTAATAGCAAGTAATTGTATATTTTGTTCCTTTAATTGGTCTAGGATAGCCTGGTATGCTCGCAATTCCATATTACAATAAGGACACCACACTCCTCGATAAAATGTTAGGATAACAGGTCCTTTCTTTAGTTCTTCGTATAAAGTGACAGGAATCCCATTATGATTATGCAATGTAAAATTAGGAGCTTTTGTCCCCACATTTAAACTAAATGTTTTTTTAGATGCTGTTAATTCATCTGTTGCTCGTTGCATAATTGTTTGAACATTTTTGGGAATCTTGGCTACATAGTCTTTTTTAAATTTTTTTACTTGTTGTGTATAGTTCATATCAAATCCCCTTTCATCTCTATGTTAACACTAAACAATAGTATCAGGTACTAATTTTGTTTTTTTATAGAAAGTAGTGACGTATTGTATGAAATGTTAATTCGTTTTAAATGTTATAAATTCTATAATCTAAGTGAATATTTTATACACTTACGGTTAACATAACGTCTCATTATTGGTAGCAAATATTTTGATAGAATCCTTGTTTTTATAAGGTTTCTTGGGTTCTGGTGCAAAAAATCTATAAAACTTGGACATACTGATACTATTACTCTAAAAAGGTATGTGATTGGTATGGAAAAGAGTAATTTGTTCAAATGGAAACACTATCAGCCTGATATTATCTTAGTATTCGTGATTTAGTGGAAATGATGGAGGAACGGAGTTTATCCATTTCTCATACAACGATTATGCGTTGAGTTCATCAGTATGGTCCTGAATTGGATAAACGGATCCGACGTTACCTCAAACAAACAAATGACTCTTGGAGAGTCGATGAAACATATATCAAAGTAAAAGGTCAATGGATGTACTTGTATCGTGCTGTTGATTCGAAAGGAAGCACAATCGATTTTTTCCTAAGCAAAACAAGAAAGCTTTGCGGTCTATTCATGTTTCAAAGCCTCGTGTTATAACGGTCGACAAGAATCCAGCTTATCCTATAGCAATTGAACAGTTGAAAAAAGAAAAAGCATACCTAACGGTATGCGACTTAGACAACAAAAGTACTTGAATAACATAGTAGAACAAGATCATCGCTTTATAAAGAAACGAATCCGTTCTATGCTAGGGTTCAAATGCTTTGACACAGCTACATCCATTCTTTCTGGAGTAGAGGCTATGCATATGATTAAAAAAGAACAGATTGATTTACGGGACCAGTCTGTCCAAAACCAGAAAGAATTCATCCATCAATTGTTTGAACTTGTAGCATAAAATACAATTCTGTTAGGAATATATGCGTTTTACTGGTTTTCATTTTATCTTTGCACCAGAACCTTTTTTGTATTTGGAGATATTAAAATCTCTTAAATCGATGGGCTTAGCTAGTTATTTATAAGAACGCATCTTATTTAAATTTATATTCTGATGCAATTTTACATATCCAAATAAAGGGAAACAGTATGCAGAGTATGATTAAGTTATATTAATAGTTTATTAAATTATATTTAAATAAATTGAAATAATTATTTTTTTATTAGATATATCAAGTTGTAACTATTATAATTACTAAATTAAAGTTAAATAGTAATTTTGTTAGTATAATATTTTAACTTACATAAATACATTATATTCAAATAATTAAAATCAATCGACAAAATTCTACTATTTACGCGTCGGAAAATTCGTGTTTAAATAAAACCACAACTGGTATGACCAGTGAAAATATAGCAGATACCACTTGTGAAGTTTGATCTCCTTATAAGATTAAAATTATTTAAGTTTGAAAATTCATAATCTTATTGCATTAAAGTGTTCTAAACTCTCAAGGGTATCACAATCATAAAAATTAGTATTCTAGTTTTTATAATAATTTACAAGCAGGCTCAAAAATTTCAATAGAATAGGAGAAAGAAAAATGAAAAAATACAAAAAATTATTAATGGTTGCTCCACTTGCATGTATGTTAGGAACAGGATTTGTTGCTTTACCAACTGCATCTCATGCAGATGCAGCACCAGTAGCACAAGTAAATGATGTATATCAACAGGGAAGTACTTACTCTAAAGAAAACATAACAAAGGTTTTATATATGAGATTAGCCAGGGGTATAGAAGCTTCACCTGAATTACGTCAAAAATTTAAAATAGCAGATGATGAATCTGTACAACGAGAAAATCCTGCTACGTCCTTTACTGACCCTAACGGTAATACTACAAAATCTCCTGCCATTGATTATGGTTTACAGGATCAATTGAGTAAAGTGACTGTTGCAAGTACTGGAACAAATATTACGGTTAATCCAACTACAGTTACTGAAGTAGAAGCGGGTAAAATTGAGCTATTAAGTTATAGGAATGACACACCTCTTACACAAAAACAATTTACAACAGAAAAACAAATGAAACGTGTAGATACTGTTACTGCGACAAACCAATATGGGTTTAAATTAGGATTTGAGTCTACCACTGAATTTAAAGTTGATGCTCTTGTAGCTTCAGCTAAACAATCATTTAAAGCTAGTGCTGAATTTAATTTTGCACATACAGATACAAATACCGTTACTAATGAGGAGACTGTTATATTTAAGGCACAAGAAGTACTTGCTGCCGCAGGTGGAACAACGAATTATTTTACGAGGGTTGGAAAAGCGAAATTTTCGGGGTCTTTCCAAACTGACGCGGCTTTATCTGAACTAAAATTGAAACTGCCTATAGTTAAAAAGAATAGTAACCAAACTGTAGTTCATACTGAAGAAGTTACTCTAACTTCACAAGACATATATAATCTTTTCAAAAATGTACCATATATACCATTACCAGCATATTTAAGTTTTGATGACAATGGTAAAAAAGTCTTAGTGAAAAATGCAACTTTTGACTATACAGGAGAAATGGGTTATAGTACAGCGGCACAAGCGGAATTTATCCCATTCGATCAAAATCAACCAAAACAAACAATGCCATATGAAAAATATGAAACAAAAGCACAAGATAAATCTCTTTAAGAAAAAACTAGAAAATTAGACTATAAAATTCCCAAGAACCCTTTGTTCGAAGCAAAGATTCTTGGGAATTTTGATTTTGGTGCTACCCCTATGAGCAATAGATAGTTTACGTTCTTCCATCGTAAATTATGTAATTTTGCATAAAATTACATAAATTCAGTATTTTTATTTTTTTCGACATGGATAGACAGTATAATTTTCGTGAGGTTAATATTTCAGAAAATTATATGAGGTGAAAAACATGAGTAATAAAAAAACTTTAGCTACAGTTGCATTAACAACAGGATTAGCTTTAACAACTGTAACACCATATGGAGTAAGTCATGCAGAGGAAACAGATCAACTACAAGTGCAAATTCAGGAGGATTCATTCCGTACAGGTGATCTTACGCAACCATCACAAAAGGCACCAGAGAATGTAGTAAAAGATGCTCTTAAGGAGAAAACAGAGCAAGCTTTGTCTCAAAAACAAGTGAATGGAGAAACAGGAGTAGATTATAAAGTCCTTCAAAAACGTGGTTCTTATGATGGAAATACACTTGTGCGTTTGCAACAAACATATGAAGGAAAAGAAGTATATGGCCATCAATTAACTGCGCATGTAGATAATAAGGGTGTTATTAAAAGTGTTTCAGGAGATAGTGCGCAAAATTTAAAACAAGAAGATTTGAAAAAGGCTATTAATCTATCAAAAGAAGAAGCGAAACAATATATTTATACAAAGTACGGGAACGATATCAAGTTTATTTCTGAGCCAGAAGTAAAGGAAGTTATTTTTGTTGATGAAAATAATGGACAAGCTAGCAATGCATACCAAGTTACATTTGAAGCTGCAACACCAAACTATGTATCTGGTACTTATTTAGTGAATGCACATAATGGAGAAATGTTGAAAAATATGCTGAAAGAATCGGACTTAAAAGCTAGTGAAAAGCTTGTTGGAGCCTTAAAAGAAAGTAGAAAAAGTAACCTTGCACCATTAACTGGGACAGGAAAAGATGATTTAGGTGTATCTCGTACATTCGGCATTTCTAAACAAAGTAACGGGAAATATGCGCTTGCTGATTATACACGAGGGCAGGGAATTGAAACATATGATGTGAATTACAGGGATATTACTAAAGAAGAAAAATATTATCCTGGAACATTAGCAACTAGCACTTCAACAACGTTTAATGATCCAAAGGCGGTAAGCGCTCATTACTTAGCAACAAAAGTATATGATTTTTATAAAGATAAATACAAGCGTAATAGTTTTGATAATAAAGGGCAAAAAGTAGTATCAGTTGTACATGCATGGGACTCTGAGGATACAAATGATCCGAAAAATTGGCAGAATGCATTAAGTGCTGATAATGGTAGTATGCTTGTATATGGAGACCCTATTGTAAAGGCATATGACGTAGCGGGACATGAATTTACACATGCAGTTACATCTAGTGAATCTAATCTTGAATACTATGGAGAATCTGGTGCGATTAACGAGGCATTGTCTGATATTATGGGAACATCTATTGAGAAATACATAAATAATGGGACTTTTAACTGGACAATGGGAGAACAAACTGGATCAGTTTTCCGTGATATGGCAAATCCGTCTTCAGTTCCGTCTTCAGCTGGGGTACCTTATCCAGATGATTATAGTGAATTTAACGATTTTAATGGATGGGATCAAGGAGGCGTTCATTTTAACTCAAGTATCATTAATAAAGTTGCTTATCTAATTGCAACAGGTGGAACTCATAACGGTGTAACTGTAAAAGGAATTGGCGAGGATAAAATGTTTGATATTTTCCATTATGCAAATACTGATGAATTAAACATGACTTCTGATTTCTCTGAATTAAGACTAGCATGCATTCGAGTTGCGACGAATAAATATGGAGCTAACTCAACTGAAGTTCAAGCGGTTCAAAAGGCTTTTGATGCAGCAAAAATTAAGTAAACGAGAAATATAGTTCTTATCGACATTGAAGAACTCATCGCATTATTATTGTATAAGCAAGAGAGAAGCCGTATTTTGCCAATGTTTCGACTACGTTATGGAAAGTCAGATAGTAAATTAAGTATTATCTAACCTTTTATAAATAATTAACAGAAAATTTGTTTTTTTTATGGTAATAATTAATATATTAGGGTGAAGGGTATTATGAATGCACATATAATCGAAAAGGAAGAAATGATAACATTATTAAGCAGTTGGTATAATGCAATTATTTCTCAACATATAATAAAAGCTAAACACTTAAAAGAAGAAATAGATAGAAATATTCATAGTATTGAAGGAGATAGTAATATCTCTATCTATTATTCACTACTTAACTTTAGATATAATTTATTGGTTTGTGATATAGATGGTTCTAAAGACTGCCTAGAAAAGCTTGCTCCATTTCCAGAGCAAGCTGAAACATATTTGAAATATTATTATCATTTCTTCAAAGCTATTTATGCAATTTCAATTGGAAATCATAATGAAGCAAAGGGACAATATGAGAAGGCTGAAAAACTTTTAGCAACTATTCCAGATGAATTAGAAAAGGCTGAATTTGATTACATGTTTGCAGTATTCCATTATCATTCCTTAAACCCATTGTTGGCTGCTAAATATGCAAATAAGGCAAAAGAGATATTTTCTAAACATACAGGGTATGAAATAAAAGTTGCTTCCTGTCAAAATACCATAGGACTTTCTTGTACTAAACTTAGACTATATGAAATTGCGGAGGATAATTTCATTTCGGCTCTTAGAATATTTGAAAAATATAGTGAAGAAAAACTAATAGGTAAAGTAAAACATAATTTAGGATTATTGTATGCAGATCAAAACCTTTCAGAGTTAGCGATTAAATATTTAAAGGATTCTTTAAATAATAACCCCAAAACTATGTTTTTATTAGCAAGGGAATACTATAAGTTAGGAGATAATTTTCTTGCTGCAAATCTAATTAATCAAGGATATAACCTTACAACACTAAAAGAATATAAGTGCCATTTTGCTATCTTAAGAGAACTGAATAAGGAATCTAAGGTTGAGGGGCTAGAGAAAGTTATTATGATGGGAATCCATTACTTCAAGAAAGAAAATCTATGGGGTCATGTAAAAACATATGCTTCAATTCTCGGAAATAAGTTCTATGACCTCAACAATTATGAACAAGCCAGTAGATACCTTCACATTGCTCTAGATGCTGACAAAAAGGATTTAGAGAAGGGAGCCTGGAAATAATGAAAAAAGTACTTTTCACTGTAATGATTTTTACAGGGATTTTATCTTTTGGTATTGCTAATCAATCTATTGAAAAGCAATCAGTTAAAGTTAATCTACTTTGTTTAGATCATGGAGAAACTATCTAATTGAAAAAGAGAGTGCCTTCTTTGAAAAAGATGGTTCTATTAGAAAAAAAGGTGTCTCTAAAACCTTTTTACCTGGATTATTTGATGAAAAGGATCAATCCGTACTGGTTTATTACAGTTTCGAAGAAGGGCCTGCCTATACTGGTTGGAAAGAAATTGATGGTAAAAAATATCATTTCGTGGGTGGCAAACACTATACTTTCGATGGTCATGAACCTATTGACGGAAAAAGATATTATTTTAATCAGGACGGAGAAGCTAAGCTAACTGGGTTTGATAAAGTTAACAATAAAATATACTATTATAACGATAAGGGCGAAATGCAAACAGGATGGCAAGAAATCGATGGTAAATGGTATTACTTCGATGAATCTGGAGCAGCTAAAATAGGATGGTTCGAAGTTGGTGGCGGATACCACTTCCCTGATTACGGATACTTTACTTATTATGCTAAAGAGGATGGTTCTATTTATACAGATACCACGGTTGAAATTAATGGAAAAACCTATAATTTTGACAGCCATGGACACAAAGGCTATAAGCGATACAAAAAAAAGTCTATTTTTATAAGTATGACTCGTTAAAAGGGATGCCTTTATCTGATTTAAGCATACAACCCTAAAGAATAAAAATGCCTGTTCCACTCAGTGAGTGAAAAAATCGTTTGAAGAGTTAGCTTATATATATAAAATGGGCCATATTATGTACTGGATTTTATCCCTATAATATGGTCCATTTTATTTTTACAGGTATACTCATTTCTTGTTGATTCGATCCTTTGCGATTGACGAAAATAAAAATATTTTTGCTCAATTGAAATCACTCTATGAGGTTTTGAGAATTTCTTGCTGTAAAAAATGTCGAAATGTATATAACCACTCTAAAAAAATAAACCCTAACTCAATTTGTATAGTACTTGAGGTATAACAAATTCAGATAAGATTATCTCTCATACAATTATTTCTGTTAGTAATAATTTTATATGTATCACAAAAAGCACGTTTATTTTTCACAAATTTCACACATTTTTTTGGTATTCTCTTCTATAGTGATAACTAATAGCTTTGAGAGAAGGGAACTGTATATGAAAAAAAATTGTTCTTCTCTTCTTTTATTTTTAGTTTTTTGTTTTCCAGGAGTAAGTATTCATGCTGAGCCTACATTGCAATCAAAAATTGACGCGGCTTCCCCATATGAAACAATTAAATTAGAAAATAGAGCTTATAATGAAACGATAAAAATATCGAAACCGATTACAATACAAGGGGATAAAAATACTAAAATAATCTCTTGTGGTAAGGATCCTATTATTACAATAAAAAAGGAAAACGTTATCCTTAAAGATTTGAAAATAGAACAATGTAATGATAATACAGATCAGCCAGCGATATTTGTAGCGGGAGATAAGCACTACATCAGTGGATTGGAAGTTCACGCGTCATACATGGGGATTAAGTTAGAAGATGCTAGGAATATAACAATTGAGAACAGTATGATTGTTGGACAAAGACGAGCTAATGGAATTGATTTATGGCAATCCAATCGTAATCGTATTGAGAACATCAAAATCCAAAATGTCCGTGATGGTATTTATTTAGAAAAAAGCAATAATAATACAATAAAAGACAATACAATCTGGCAATCTCGTTATG
Organism: Bacillus sp. NH11B; assembly: GCF_001884205.1. NCBI lineage: Bacteria > Bacillati > Bacillota > Bacilli > Caryophanales > Bacillaceae > Bacillus > Bacillus sp. NH11B. Next base: position 17,447 of record NZ_MAOG01000061.1, read on the forward strand.
GAATACATCTTATGTATTCTGATAGAACTGTTGTTGAAAGAAATATATCAAAAGAAAATACAACAGGCGCTATGATTATGGGAACAAAGGAAACATCTGTAGTAGGAAATCACTTTATTGACAATAAAAGTAATGTTCATGCACAAGGCTTATTACTATATGATGCGACAAAAACAAAAGTGTTACAAAATGAAATTGCTAATAATAGAGTAGGGATTTACGTAGAAAAGGCAAAGCAAAATACTATTATGAGTAACTCAATTTCTAATAATTTTATCGGTTTACAATTTAAAGATGCCAGTGCAAATGAATTTACTCAAAATGCAATGATAGGGAATGTTAATGAGTCGCAAGCTACACAAAGCAGGGAAAACAATATCTATAAAAATTATTGGGACGCTTCTTTAAAAGTAGATACAGATGGTTCAGGTACTAGTAATATTCCATACAAAGCAGATGCCTATTTTCTTTTGTTAACACAAGATATTCCAGAATACCAGTTGTTCTTTCAATCACCAGGTATGCGTATTTTACAAAGTTTCATAAACATTCCAGATCAATCTTTATTGGTGGACAAAGAGCCTAGTATGAGGCCAAAAATTGTTTTGCAAAAAGGTGAGGGTGTGGGATTTCAGTCTAACATTTTGGTTGTAAGTGTAAGCATGTTACTAATAGGAAGTATATTGTTTTTTTTAGGGAGGAAAAATTGATGAGAGTAAAGTATATGTTATTTACTATTTGTTTATGTTTGGTATTTGCCGTAGTAGGGTGTGGTAAGAAAGAAACCAAGCCAGTTGCTATTAATGAAAAAAATGATAAGTGTGATGTTTGTAATATGGCAGTAATGGATAATCAGTTTGCAACTGAGGCTATTTTAGAAAATGGAAAAGCTTTAAAATTTGATGATATTGGTTGTATGTATAAATGGATGGATGAACATAAAAATGAAAAAACACAAGAGAAATTTGTAAGAGATTACACTACAAAAGATTGGGTTGCAGTTGATAAAGCTACATATGTATATGACAAATCAATTAAGACGCCGATGGCTTATAATGTCATTTCTTTTAAAGAGAAGAAAGATGCAGATAGCTTTGTAGAAAAACATACTGGGGAAATCCTTTCTTATAAAGAACTAGCAGAACATAAATGGGAAATGAATAAAGAGATGATGGGAAAAGAAAAGAAAGATCATGGTAGTGGACATTCTCATTAATATGATACTATCGCTATGAAAAAAATAGTTAGAAAAAGGCAACCAACTATGGTTGTCTTTTTCAGTAGAGAGGTGAGTAGGTATGTGGAATATATTATATTCAGAATGGCGTAGTGCAGTAAGGGGTAAGTTTGCCTACACGTTTTTGTTTCTTTGGATAACTATGTTTTCTGTAATATTTGTTATGGAAAGAAATACTCAGGCTTTAGCAGGGTATACAAATGTAACTGGGACAATGGTAAACCTTATTTTATATATAGTACCTTTACTTATGTTAATTATAGGAGCATTTTCTATTGCAGGCGAGGTGGAAAATGGGAAATGGAGACTTTTATGTACGTATCCTTTAAAGAGTACTTCATATGTAATAGGTAAAACAATTGGACAATTTATAGCACAAACAGCTATTTTTTCAATGAGTTTTGGTGTAAGTATAGTAATTGGGTTGGTAAGCGGTAGTAATTTTGATATGTTTTGGGTAGTAGCAACGTATATTTTCTCTGTTTTACTAATCTTTTTATTTTTATTACTAGGAATAACAATTGGCTCTTTTTCTATAACAAGGTGGCAAGCTTTAGCGATAAGTATTGTAGTTTGGTTCCTTCTTATTATGATGTGGCCAACGGCTTTAATTAGCATCCTTAATTTTGTTCCATATTCAATGATCGCACCATTAATAAAAATGTTATTGTTTTGCAATCCAGCTGAATTCCTTCGAATTATATTTGTAATTCAATTAGGTGGTGGAGCAATATTTGGGCAAGTATATGATCAACTGGTAATATTTTTTCAAAGTAAAGCTGCTATTTGGATTCTATTAATATATTGTATTATCTATACAATTGTGTTCTTATTTGTAGCGGGATGGCAAATGGAGAGGAGAAGAAAAAAATGACAGTATTAAATCTTAACGAAGTATGCAAACGATATAAAAAGAAAATAGCATTATCTCCAATTTCATTTCAAAGCAAAGCAGGAGAGTGTATCGTATTATGTGGTGGGAATGGGGCAGGGAAAAGTACGCTCCTTGATATAATAGCTGGAATTACAACTCCTACAACGGGTATCGTTCAATTAGATAATATAGAATTACAGGAAGATAGAAAACAGTATGTGAGTAAAATAGGTTATATGCCAGATGATTTTCATGCACAGCAAGATATGACAGTTCAAGAATTTTTATTGTTTTATGCCGCTTTTCGAAATATAGGAAAAGAAAAAGTACAAGCCGTTATTAAAACAATAGGATTAAATGAGAAACAAAATGAACGCTTACATAGATTATCTAAAGGGATGAGACAGAGGCTTTTATTTGGGCAGGCGTGTCTTGGAAACCCTAAAATTTTGATACTAGACGAACCGACAAATGGGTTGGATCCGTATTGGGTAGATGAATTTTTAAAAATATTAAAAACATTAAAAAGAAATGGTACAATGATTATTTTTTCCACACATATGATGGATGTAGCTGCTGAAATTGGTGATCGAATACTCTTTATGAAAGAAGGAAAAGTCATACAAGAAATAAAAAATGATGGAGATTTAGAAAATTTAACGATAACATTACTACAAATGCATAGAAGATGAATACATTAACATCTCTTTTATTACTTGAACGTTATAGTGAACTACTCGCCACTTAGCTAAGCTTGAAGTGGGAGCTTCTCAGTTCCACGACGAAAGTAACCTTTCATCTCCCTGAGCGTTGCTTCGGGGTGTTCCACCCCTAGATGTCCAACGCTTGGATGCTCTTTTGGTACGGTTGATATTTTACGCAGGAACCGAATGGCTTGGTTTTCGCACTCTATTTTCTTCCTGCAACCATATATATCAAGTTATCAAAGAACTTCATATAGCTAATTTATCAAACGTTTTTGGATATGCCAAACCAAAATTCATGTGCTACCTACCGTTGGGCTATCGCCCTTCACACGCTTGAGGAAGGAGAATTCTTTTGGTAAATTCGTTAAATCGTTGGAAATAATGCATCACCCGAAGCAGTTTAAGCTCCTTTATCCAAATCAGATATACCTATGTATTTTACTAAAATCCCTATTGATATAACTCTTCGGCAAATAAAGAAAACTCTTGTGTTGGATTCATGTTCATAAAAAGCACGTGACCCTTTCTCATTAACATAAGAGAATAGTAACCTGCTTTCAACGTCAAAAAAAGTCTAAATCCATCAACTGAAAGTATATATTTATACAAAGAATGGTTTGTTTTTCATATAGATTTTGTTAAAAATCTCATTATATATCTATAAAAACAGAAAAAATCATATTATGGAAATAAAACCTAGGATATGACCCATTTTTACACGTATCTCGGCTGAATCCCATGTACACCTCGCGTTTCATTATTTCACTCTACACCATACTCTATGTGTATGCGAAAAAGAGCAGAGCAAAAAAGCCGTACCATGATGATGGACGACGTTTTTCACACATTCACATATGCATTAATTATATATGTGTGTGTTAACTCACTAACATTATTCTTAATTCGTACGTCTTTGACTCTTTTTTTTCTTTACAAAAGTAATTAATAGTAATATCGGCGGGATAATCAAAATATAGAAGAAATTAACTGTTGTAGCCACATTTCCAAAGTGACTTACCTCTTCTTGACCATTTGGGAATATAGAAATCATATATACAATGGGCATTAAAATAAAAACAAAGGTTTGTTTCTTTGTCTTCTTAAATACAGATGTTAACACAATCACCATCATATCTATATAGATTATAGTAGTCGAGAAAATGGTAATAATCCAAGTCATAAAAAAAAAGGAATCAAACCTTTCTAAAAACTCCCCAATCTCTACTTCTTTTCCTAATTCTAAAACCGGATACACCAACTCTTGAACAACAGATTGAGAAAAAACACATATACAAATTAAATAAGTAATTGTGTATAACATTACTACTACTAACAACGCACTTACTACATATACTGGGGCTTTTTTAGGGTTACTGACTAAGAAACTATAATATAATACAACCTCAAATCCTAAGAAAGCAAAACCAGAATTTTTCAAGCCATGAATATAAGCCATTGGTGGTGTTTTTAAAATCGGAAATAGATGAGTGAAATCCATATTATTTATATTCAACATAAATGATATAATAAGCGATACTATCACAACATATAAACCGAAAATGCAAAATTGTACTAAAGCCATTCTTGATCCACATAAACCATACGAAAGAACCAATACAAAACAAAAAGCAATAATTTTAACATCTGTATTTTCCATTAAATACAGATTTACTATTACAGAAATACTTCTTATTTCATAAGCAGCAATACAAAGATAAATACATATAGCTATTACCGAAAAAAGAAATGCCACAGGTCTTGAAACTAATGTACTTGTGTATTCATAAAAGGACATTTGCGGAAAATAAGTAGATAATTTTGTAGAAATCCAGCCAAGAATAACAACTACAAGACCTGAGCCCAACAATACAACCCATCCATCCGCAAACAAGGTCCCACTTGCAATAGTATTGGGTAACGAAAGTAATCCAATCCCACAAATATTACATATAACCAAAAATGCTAGTTCTATCAGAGTAAGACTTCTATGATATGGATTAGATCGCATCTCAAGGCCACCAACTTTAAAAGAATATAAGTTAGCTTTTCCTTTTACATGAACGTTATGCATAAAAATTCCATATCTCAATTAGAATGAAATACATCTCAATTTAAATAAGTGACTCATTATCCGATTGCTGACACTATACGCTTGCCCACAATATATATTTTTCTTAAGTTGATGGATGTGTGGTGCTAACCCATCGCCATCAAGCTAAGAAAATAAAACTACCCCCAGAACGAGATTTTGTCCTAACTTGTAATAAAGAAGCTTATTTTTTCGTTTTGGGATGCATCTACTTTCTTAGATTGACAGATATAAAATATGAACTTTTAAGGAAAGTATTAACGATTTGCAAATTGTATCATATACAACTTTTCTATGTCTCACAATCATGTAGCATAATCCAAAAAATTGAAACCTGATAGGGTTTATTTTGTATGCAAATCTTTAAAGAACTTACATTGGATCTTTAGAAAACAGAAAAATATTACGTGAAATTAAACTTATATAAGCTTAGCAATTATTCTACTCATATAGCTGCGATCAATATCAAATTTTTCGACTAAATCGTTTGCAATCCACTCTCCATGAGTTATTCGTTTATTTAAGATAACGTCGAAATTATTTATAAAATTCCGGCCCATATTGATATATCTATCACATATTAGTTGTATGAGCCATGGATAGCCCTCATTCCTCCATCATTCCCACCAATCATTAAATTCAGATGTGGTGGTTTATTTTTTGAATCACTAATGTATCCTTTTCAGATCCAATGACATTTACTTTATAAGGATGATTTGTCAGGATATTCATTAATTGATTGGCCATATATTGAGGGGTGTAAACTAGGTCGTTTTTAAACCAATAGACCAGCATTCCTAAGATGGAATAGGCTGTATAATAAGAATTTATTTCATGATTAATATGATGGTTTGGATTTATTCGTACCGCTCTTAAATTTTTTAAAAAATGGTTATTGATTGTTTCACACAAATACTCTTGAAAACCTGAATACACATGCTTATTCAGCATTAATTGATAATAATCAACATTATCCCAAAAATGCGTAAATAGCGCCATTGCCGCAGAAGACATTTCTTCAAATAGGATATCCTTGTCGTTTGGGTATGAGTCAACTAATGCTTTAATCAAGTCTTCCATCTTTTCTTGAACTATTTCTTCTAATAAATTTTCTTTGCTTTCGTAATGGAAATAGAATGTTCCTCTATTACAATCCGCTCTTTCTGCAATCTCCGTAATGGATATTGACTTTAAATCTTTTTCTGCCATTAATGAAAAAAGAGATTTTTTTAAAGCTATTTTTGATCGTTTAATTCTTCTGTCCGTTTTCGGATTATTTTTCATCAAATTCCCCTCCAATGTTCAATATTTCATAAAAAAAAGACACATACAAATGATTTGGTTGATACTCGACAATACTAGCTTTTTTGATTATGGTCATACTCTGTTCTCGATATTATAATATAACTAACAATTGAACGATAACAAACAACTGATTGATAATCAACAATTGTTTGTTTTCGCAAATTTCAAACAAGAAAGAAAGGAAAGTGTATGAGTACAAAACGAATACGATCAAGTTTACGAATTCTCGACCAATTAACAGATATAATTGAATCCAATCATATTACTACCTAAAGTAATGAACGCTTATAATTAGGGTTTTGTGACTGATTAACGAAAACATATCTAAAAAGAGGTATACACAATGAATATAAAGCTAAAACGTCCAACGACAATGAAAACTTAGTTGTTTGAAGACGTTAGAAAAAATGAAATCTTGTTTGGAAGTTTTATGGAGATTTGTGAGCTGATTGAAAGCAAAAAGGGAGAATTAACAGACAAGTTGGTTCAAGATGTTGAGGACAGTTTATGGATAACTATCAGCAACAATTCATTAATTTACATAAAGGGGAGAGGGTTACAAATGGTCGTAAAGGAAATACCGCAACCTAAAACAGATGGAGATCTTGGAAATTTATTATTATTAAATAAAGAAAAACCACTTCAATCTTTAATGAAAATTGCTGATCAAATGGGAGAAATATTTAAGTTTGAAACCCCTAATCAGGTTACGCGTTATGTATCTAGTCAACGATTAGTTAAAGAGGTATGTGATGAATCACGCTTTGATAAAAGCATAGGCCCAGCACTCAAAAATGTAAGAAGCTTTGCTGGAGATGGTCTTTTTACGAGTTGGTCATACGAAAAGAACTGGAAAAAAGCTCATAACATTTTATTACCAATTTTTAGTCAACAAGCAATGAAGGGGTACCATGCGATGATGGTAGATATCGCTATACAGTTGATTCAAAAATGGGAGCGCTTAAATGCTGATGAGCACATTGATGTACCAGAGGATATGACACGTTTGACACTTGATACAATTGGACTTTGTGGTTTTAATTATCGCTTTAACAGTTTCTATCGTGATCAGCCTCATCCATTTATTATGAGCATGGTGCGTGCACTAGATGAGGCAATGAGCCAATTACAGCGTGTGAATCCAGATGATCCATCATATAAGGAGAAAAAATTTCAACTTCAAAAAGATATTCAATACATGAATGGGTTAGTGGATAAAATAATTGCAGATCGAAAAATAAGTGGTGAGCAAGGAGATGATCTGCTTGCTCATATGCTAAACGGAAAAGACCCGGAAACAGGAGAAGTGTTAGATGATGAAAATATTCGTTATCAAATGATTACATTTTTAATCGCAGGCCATGAGACGACGAGTGGTCTATTGTCGTTCGCACTTTATTTCTTAGTGAAAAATCCGCATATTTTACATAAAGCAACAGAAGAAGCAACGGGTGTATTGATAGATCCTGTTCCTACTTATAGACAAGTGAAGCAGTTGAAATATATTACTATGGTATTAAATGAATCCCTTCGTTTATGGCCCACTGCCCCTGCGTTTTCTCTATATCCAAAAGAAGACACTGTGCTTGGTGGAGAATATTTGTTAAAGCAGGGAGAAGAGATTAAGGTACTTATTCCACAACTTCATCGTGATAAAACAATTTGGGGTGAGGATGTAGAGGAATTTCGACCAGAACGTTTCGAAAATCCAAGTACAATTCCACAGCACGCATTCAAGCCTTTTGGAAACGGACAGCGTGCATGTATAGGACAGCAGTTTGCAATTCATGAAGCGACTCTTGTACTTGGAATGATGTTGAAGCATTTTGATTTTTATGACCATGAAAATTACGAACTAGATATTAAAGAAACTTTAACGTTAAAACCAGAAGGGCTTACTGTAAAAGCAGTATCAAAAAAAATCCCTTTAGGTGGTATCCCTGCTCCTTACCGTGAACAGCCAGAAAAAAATGTTCGTAAAGTAGTGGATAATGTTCATAATACGCCATTACTCGTACTATATGGTTCCAATATGGGGACAGCAGAAGGAATAGCACGTGAATTGGTAGATATCGCTCTTAGTAAAGGATTTGCAGCAAAAGCTGCTTCATTAGATTCTCATGCAGGGAACCTTCCTAAAAAAGGAGTGGTATTGATTATCACTGCTTCTTATAACGGAAATCCACCTGATAATGCGAAGAAGTTTGTAGAGTGGTTGGAGAAAGCATCTGAGCATGAAGTGAAAGATGTTCACTATGCTGTATTTGGCTGCGGCGATAAGAGCTGGGCCACTACCTATCAAAAGGTACCTTTCTTTATTGATGAACAACTTGCAATAAAAGGAGCAGAGCGTCTAACAGAGCGTGGTGAAGGAGATGCAAGTGATGACTTTGAAGAAGCTTATGAAGAGTGGCGTGAGCAGCTATGGAATGATGTAGCAGATCACTTCAAGCTTGATATCGAAGGAAGTGAGACAAGTGCCTTTACTCTTTCCATTAAATTTGTAGACAGTGTAGCGGAAACAAATTTAGCAAAAATGCATCCTACTTTTACAACGAAGATTATGAAGAATGAAGAATTGCAAAAGCCATGTAGTTTAAGGAGTACAAGGCATCTTGAACTTTCTTTACCGAATAATGTAACTTACAAAGAAGGTGATCATTTAGGGGTGATTCCGAGAAATTATCCAGAACTAGTAAATCGTGTACTATCCCGTTTTCAGCTAAATGGATCTGATTATATCCGTTTAACTGGTGACAATACAAAGCTAGTACATCTTCCTTTAAATCTCACTGTTTCAATAAATGAGTTACTGCAATTTGTAGAACTTCAAGAACCGGTCACAAGAAATCAATTACGTGCAATGGCAGCAAAAACTGTTTGTCCGCCACATAAAATAGAGCTCGAAGCACTATTAGAAAAACATGTATATAAAGAACAAGTTTTATCCAGACGATTAACTATGCTTGAATTATTAGAGAGATATCCAGCATGCGAAATGGAATTCAGTAATTTTATAGAATTACTTCCAGCATTGCGTCCACGATATTATTCAATTTCTTCTTCGCCAAGAGGAAATGACCAGAAATTGAGTATTACCGTTGGTGTTGTGGAAGACAACGCATGGAGTGGAAATGGAAAATACAGAGGAATTGCTTCTACCTACTTAGCTCAGCTTAAAGAGGGAGATTCGATTACATGTTTTATTTCAAATTCACAGTCTGGCTTCGAACTTCCACAAAATCCTAAAACCCCGATTATTATGGTGGGGCCGGGAACAGGAATTGCACCGTTTAGAGGTTTTCTGCAAGCTCGAAAATCAATGAAAATTAATGGTGAATCATTAGGTGAAGCGCATCTCTACTTTGGGTGCCGTTCACCTAAAGAAGATTATCTATATCAAGAAGAACTTGAGCAAACACAGAAAGAAGGAATTGTGGCTCTTCACACAGCTTTCTCTCGAATGAAGGATCAGCCGAAAAAATACGTTCAGCATTTAATAAAACAAGATGCTGAAAAGGTGATTAATTTACTTAATCAAGGTGCGCACATCTATATATGCGGTGATGGAAGAGAGATGGCGCCTGATGTAGAAAATACGCTTATAAAAAGTTACGCTGATATTTATAATGTGAGTGAACAACAAGCAAGTGCGTGGCTACAACAGTTAGAAGAAAATCTGTATTATTCAAAAGATGTTTGGGCGGGATAATAAAAAAGTGTATTAGGGTTCTGTTGCAAAGTTTAAAAATCATTTAATCGTTTGTAATTCGAATAAAACAGGAAATAAGTTTTTGGGCTTTTCTCAATATCCCACATGTACACATACAGACCCAATTAACAAAAGAGCTGGGATGAAAATTCAGCTCTTTTGTTATTTTTAGGAATTAATTTTGAAAAATCATACTCTCATCAAAAAACGGCTTCTCAGGTTTCGATATAACCAATGTTTATTTAATAGTGAATGACATAAGACCTAAATAACAAAGGGTGTGTTGTAAGCGAAAAATAAGTGGTTTAAAGTGAGTTAAGGATGTTATTAAGAATTTTTCTGTGAAATATCTAAAAAACAAACAAATAACCTTACAAGGTTATTTCATAAAGATAAGGAGTGAAAATATTGGGAAATACAGTGAAAGAAATCATTGATGATTTAGAGTATCTGTTCAGGAATGAAGAAATTGGCATGGAAGTAAGTAATCCGGCTTACTATCAGAGGTTTTGTAAAGTACTGGATGCAACAGATATGCACTATGATTTACACATTCATGAATATGATGAGGGTTCCCTGGTTGTTAAATTAGTGTAAAATACAAATGTTTTAAGGGGTTAATTTTCTTGAAGTATAAAAAGGGAATGGGAAGGAAAAGGATATGAAAATTGGTACATCTGAATGGCTTTCTCTTAGTAAGGATATTAAGCTGAAGTTGATCCGTTTGGCTGTCATAGATAGTAAACTAAACAAGCAAAATAAAAACCCTTCATTTGCTTAACAGCAAACAAGGGGCTTAGTTAATGAGTGACTGAAGTAGAAGGAAATCTAGTCCATTTCCCTCTTTATTTATTGTAGCATAAAAGGAAAAGCACAAACAAAGGAGAATTCCCATGAAAGAAATTGATAAATACATGACACCATCTGAAGCAGCTTTTTATTGGGGGATTCCTCGTGAGACAATTAAGAATAAATATAGCCCCTCTCTAATGAACGAGAAGCAAATAAATGATTTAGAGCGCATGTTACAAGAGGGTTTAGTGAAGTATTTTTTGCATCCTGAAGGAAAGCGTAAGGAATGAATTATAAGCCGACAGGCAATGTATGAATGGTTTGGAGAACCAAAAGACAAGTAGGAAAGGGGGATAATAATGCAAGAGGAAACAATTACTCTCTGGGGAGGATTCAAGAGTGCATTTCGTTTGATTATTTGGTTTTGGATCGTTATGTTTTTGCTATTTGGTGAAAGCTTGCTACAATAGAACTAAGTCGAATATGAAACAGCCCTAGGCAGCTCTCATAGGTATAAGATCTATGGGGGCTTTTTCATTACAGCACACAATAATTTCACGTACCGTAATAATTTAAAAAACTAAAACACCACAATAATAGTCTACATTTAATACCTATAATCGTTTCCGTACCCCTTAAAGAGGATTAATCTTTATACACAACCGAGCAGCTAGCAAAAGCTAACTGCTCGGTTCTCCAAGGGGGAACAAGGAGAAAATCTAATGTCATACACAGTATTGACGGAATATTGAGTTTTATTCAAAGGGACTCATAATCTACAAATTAGATTATGATATTTGCTATAACCTATATCGCCCAGAAAAGAACTAAAAGTTCTATTTATAAAGAAGAAAATCTATATTTTATAAACAGTGCAATGAATATTCAGTTTATTTAAAGAAACCAAACTATAACAAAATAAAAGGTAAGGAACTAAATTAAGATTTAGCCGCTTCTCTGATATTACTTCCTCTAAAAACAACTACTGATGAGATCCTCTTTATTCTTAACTTAATGACTACATTAAAGGTTGTTTATACAAATTGGTTGGTGGTTGTTTATGAGAAAATTGATTACTAACACATTCTCTGTTTGCAAAATGAATGATGCTTTCATTTTGTTGTATTTGTTCTCGTATATAGCGGGGGAAAAACGCCTCACATCTACTTACTTATGTATCCCTTCAATTTCCTACTTTCTAAAATCCCTATTGCTCGCAATCCATTATAAGTAGTCATGATAGTACTATAATTCATATTTAACTGCGTACCTAATTCTCGTTCTAAGGGTAGAAAAATCTCCATATGTAATACGTCGTTCAATATAGTTAACAATTTCTAATATATTTGGAATTTGTTGTCCCTATTTGCTCTTCATTCCAAAGGAACCCCTTCATATTGCTTATGAAAATTAATTTTCTCAAATTGGTTGGGTGGAAAAATCTTAAAATTGGCTGGTTTCATATCCTGCCAATTTGATTATGCTAATTACCAAAGACAATATTTGGGTATAATGATGTTGTTCTCAAATAGAACCCAAATTTATTATCTTAAATGAACAAATCTGACTCAACAAATGAGAGGAGGAGATATAAATGACCTTTAGTAGAGGAAATGCCTCAATTATAAATGAAACTATCTCTGCAACAGGTGTTGGAATCTCTTGTGGTACATGTGGAGAGCTCGTTCAAGGGTGTATTAATGATCAGAATTTTATGATTACATTCCCTATACCACTCTATGCTAGCGCTGAAGCTAAGTTTATAAGTGGGGGGGGAATAAGTGTAATTCCTAGTTATAAAAATAAAGCTGTAAAAGCTGCAGAAAAATTAGTAAGCTCATTAAGAAATTTAGGGATAGTTGATAAGAACTCAGGAATTACAGTTAAAATCGAATCAGAATTAATTGAGGGGAAAGGGATGGCTAGTAGTACGGCTGACATTATAGCAGTTTGTCGGGCTATTGCAAATTTATGTAATTATCCTATCGGACCTTGGGAAATATCAAGTATTTGTACATCTATTGAACCGTCTGATGGTGTAATGTATCAATCATCAGTAGTGTATGATTTTTTTAAGGGTAGATTGCTTGAAGATATAGGACCATTAATGTCTATGCGCTTAATTATAATTGATAACGGAGAGGCCGTAGATACAGTTAGTTTTAAAAGGGTACCGTATACGTTTAATGAGATGAAACAAATATTGGAAGCTTACCGTTTAGCGACTTGTGGGATAAAAAACCAGGATATTGAGCTATTAGGACATGCTGCTACAATAAGTGCTAAGGTTAATCAACGTAGACATTATAAAAGAGAATTCAATGATATTTTGAATATTCTTCCCGAATTAGGAGCGTACGGAATATCGGTGGCTCATAGTGGTTCAATTCTTTCTTTGTTATTTGATACTAATGATGAAATGAAAATTAAGAATGCAAAAAAACGTCTCTCGATGATGTACCCAGAAGCAACTATCAGGGAAATTAATATATAAATGAGATAATTATAGAAAAGTACATAAATTTAAATGGGGTGTGTAAAATGGTTCGAAAATTATATCTCCAAGATCCTTATCTTAAGGAATGTAACGCTACCATAACAAAAATAGAAGGTAATAAAATTTTCTTGAATCAAACTGTTTTTTATCCAGAAGGTGGAGGACAACTTGGGGATCAAGGTTGGATTGAAGGAAATGAAGTAATTGATACACAAAAAACTGGAGGAAATCTGTTTTATCACTCTGATTTTCCAATAATTAAGGTTGGTTCAGAAGTAGCTCATATTTTAAAAGAACCGGCAAAGGAACTACGTGAAGGAATGGAAGTTAAGGTGAAAATTAACTGGGATAGACGACACATGTTGATGAGAATGCACTCTGCTGCACATTTAGTTTATTATTATACATTTAAAGTTTTTGGGGAGATGTATGTTAAAGGTTGTCATATCGCAGAAGATAGAGCTCGATTTGATTTTTATAGTCCTGATAAACGTCTTGAGCGTGAAGGATTAGATAAAGTAGAAGAGTTCGCAAATTTAATAGTTGAAGAGAATCTTCCAATTAAAAATATCCCATTAAATGAGGAACCAGAAGCAATAAATTGGATTTGTGGTGATATGCATATTCCATGCGGTGGTACACATGTTAGACAGACTGGAGATATCGGAAAAATTTCTGTAAGAAGAAACTCGAGAGGGAAAAGCTTGGAGCGTATATATCTAGAAATTGGTGGAAAAGCTTAATTTGAATAAATTAGGAGAACTTTCTTTAGTTCATTCACTTCTATATAACTCTTGTTGTTACAAAAAGAGGATTTGAAAGTGAAAATTTCTAGGTTTTTGTAATACGAGTCATATCAAGTTTTTTTTGCAGAGACGTTAAGCAATGCAAATAGAAAATAGCGTATCAACCTAGAAAAGAATATAAAGTTAATTCTAAATTTATTGAGATAATTTTAGGGTGCTTACTAATAAGGATGGATTTAAATTTCAATTTGAAAAGAGGTATTAATGATGTTAAGAGAAAACATAGTAGATGCTATTGGAAACACGCCGTTAGTACAACTCGAATTAGATTCTACAGCTAAAGGGAAAGTTTTTGCAAAATTAGAAATGCTAAATCCTTTTGGGATGAAGGATCGTGCCGCAAAGCAAGTAATTTTAGAGGCGAAAAAGAATGGAGTTTTAAAAGATGGTGCTCCAATTATTGAAAGTTCTTCGGGGACTATGGCATTGGGTCTTGCAATGGTTGGAACCTATTTTGGGCATCCAGTTCATATTGTAACGGACAAACGTACTGATCAAATGACCCTTGCAAAATTAAAAGCACTTGGCTGTAAATTGGAAATAGTTACAGAAATGACGCATTTAGGATGGCAAAGTGCTCGTCTTGATAGACTAGATGAACTTCTTAGGGAAAATAAAGGAGCATTCTGTCCTCACCAGTATGAAAATCCTGATAATCCTAATGCTTATGAGTCATTAGCAAATGAGGCTCTTAAAGAGTTAGGTCATATTGATATTTTAGTAGCGTCTGTAGGTAGTGGAGGGTCACTTTGTGGAACGGCACGAGCCCTAAGAAAAGCTAATCCTGACTTACGTGTTATAGCAGTTGATGCGGTAGGAAGTGTTATTTTTAATCAACCAGATATTCCAGGACGCTTGCAAGGAGGGCATGGAAATAGTGTTGTTCCAAAAAATGTAGATTTTTCAATAATTGATGAAGTTCATTGGTTAAACGATGAAGAATGTTACGCAGCTAATCTAGAGTTAGCTGAGTATGAAAAGATATTTGCAGGTAATAGTTCGGCGGCATCATATGCGGTTTCACGATTTTTAAGCAGTAGATGTTCAGAAGAGACAAATATTCTAACAATTTTTCCAGATAGAGGGGATCGTTATTATAAAACAGTTTATAATGAAGACTATCGTAAAGAAAAGGGTATGACTAATCTTATCCTACCTGAACAACCTAAAAAGGTTTCTTATGGTACGACGATTACTTCCTGGTCTTATGCTAGTTTACAAGATAATAAGATGCCTACGTTTTAATAGTCTGAAAATTTAAAATCGAAAGGGAAAGTTTATGAAATTTGATTTTGATCAACAAATCGATAGATTTTATACATCGTCTTATAAATGGGATCAGTCCAAAAATCTTTTTGGAACAGAAGATATTTTACCAATGTGGGTGGCTGATATGGATTTCATGTCATCTCCAGCAGTAGTTGATGCACTTATAAATAGAGCTGCACATGGGATATATGGCTATACAATAATGCCTGATTCCTATTATATTTCGATAATTGACTGGTTGAAGAGAAGACACGGATGGATAGTAAACAAAGAGTGGATAACACATTCTCCAGGGGTAGTAACAGCATTAAGTATTTTGGTTTCTTGTTTAACTAACCCAGGAGATAAAGTAATTATACAATCTCCTGTCTATCATCCTTTCTATGATGTAGTTATTCAACAAAACAGAAAATTAGTAACGAATAATCTTATTCTAGAAGATGATCGATATACTATGGATCTAAAAGATTTAGAAGATAAAATAGATTCAAGTGTAAAATTAATGTTGTTATGCAATCCTCATAATCCTGTCGGGAGAGTATGGGACAAGGGAGAGTTAGAGAGACTAGGGAAAATATGTGCTAAACATAATATAATTGTTATTTCAGATGAAATTCACTGTGATTTAATATATGAAGGAAATAAACACACACCATTTGCTTCTATTTCTGAAGAATTTAAAAGGAATAGTATAACATGCATTTCTACTAGTAAGACATTTAATCTTGCGGGATTAAAAACATGTAATCTAATTATTCAAAATCCTCGTATAAAGGAATTGTATGAAAAAAAGTTAAAAATGCTTTCGTTACATTCTGAAAGTTTCTTTGGTATAACGGCAGTAGAGGCTGCATATAACCATGGTGAAGAGTGGCTAAATCAATTATTAATCTACTTAGAGGGAAATTTAAATTTTTTACTTGATTATTTTAAGAAAAATATAAATGGAGTGAAGGTAATCAAACCTCAGGGAACATATTTAGTTTGGTTAGATTTCCGAGAGTTAGGGATGAATAAAGAAAACATAGAAAATTGGATGTACCAAAAAGCTAAATTAGCTTTAAATGAAGGTTCTATGTTTGGTGAAAATGGTGAAGGATTTCTTAGAATGAATATTGCCTGTCCTAGGGTTAATTTAGAAGAAGGTTTATCTCGAATACGTAAGGCGCTCTAAGTGAACAGTTGTAAGAATTAATAAAAAAAACGTAACCCCTTAATAACTTTGAACACGTATTATTGATCTATAATGAAAAGCTTATTATGAATAAGTTCAAGTACTTTAATAGCTATTTTGAAAACTTTAAGAGGGGGGCATTATAATCTATAAGGTTAGATATGTTGAGTAGCCTTACCTAGCTAAAGGCGGATATTATGTTTGCCTCTCTATCAAACATCCTTTCTATTGGATTACATCATCAAAACGATTTAGCTTACTAATTGTTCTTGAAAAATATAGTAATTACGTTAAGAGGGTGACCCAACAGTGCTAACTGAAACAGTAGTTTAATGAACGTGCTTAGCTTACTGTTTTTTGTTGATGATCCTCCTGTTAAAAAATGTTCAATTTTATTTAGGGGTTACAGTAGGAGAAAAAAATGATAAGAAATAATGAAACGAAATATATACTATTAGTATTTTTAGCTGTCTGTTTTTTAGCTACAGGTGGTATTTTTGTAAAACTAAGTGAATTACCGCCAATTAATACAGGCTTTTATCGCGTATTACTCTCTATCCCTCTTTTATTACCGTTTGTATGGAAAGGGCTTAATAAAGTTTCAAAAAAAGATATTTTATTAATACTTTTAGCAGGTGTATTTTTAGCAGGTGATTTAATTTTATGGAATATATCATTTTATTATACTAGTGTTGCAAATGCTAATTTATTAGCTAATCTAGTACCCATAGTAATTATTCCATTTTCATTTTTTATTTTTAAGGAAAAGATAACACGTACATTTTTTATAGGGTCTATTATTACAATATCTGGGGTAATTGTTTTAGTTAGCGGTAAAGCAGTAATAACAACAGATAATTTATTTGGAGATATGTTGGCCTTTTTAACTGCTTTCTTCTATGCATTCTTTTTATTAACAGTATATAAAGTACGAGAAAGAGTAAGCGCTAGTATTATTATGTTTGTTAGTGCTTTTGGAAGTGCAGTAACAATTTTCATTGCTATGCTTTTTACTGAGGGAGTTTATTTCCCAAGTGGTACTTCAGAATGGATGCCTTTAATAGGTTTAGCTATTTTTTCGCAGATTTTAGGGCAAGGACTACTGAGTTTTTGTTTGGGTAAAGTTAATGTTGCACTATCCTCTATATTAGTTTTATTACAACCAATCGTAGCTGCAATATATGCATGGTTTATTTTTACTCAGAAGCTTACAATAGTTGAAGTAATGGGGATGTTAATTGCTTTAGGTGGAATCTATATTGTGAAAATGAAAAAGAAACAAAAGGTATCAGACGAATCAAAAGAAGCAATTGTGAGTTAAGAAGTAGGTTTAAATAAAAAGACGATTTTTTAAATATAAAAAATCGTCTTTTTATTTTCTTTCAATTCTCGGAACTTTCCATATAAGGGGTCACTATACATGCCCATCAACTTAAGAGTAAAGAACACCCCAATATCTTTTCCTTCATGGATGTGCTCCTTACTTTCTAATTTATACTGTTTCCAACATATTTAAATTAACATCGGTAAGTTTATCTTAATTTAAATAACTCTCATAAGTCTTTCGTAAATGTTACAAAACCCTCTCATTGCTTCTCATACAAACACTTCAGGAATCTTGCAAGTAATTTCTTAAACTTGGAAATACCGATAAAAATAAAAGGATTGATACATAAGTAAACCACCGATATATCTTATTAAATTAAAAATTGAGACCCAAAAAACAAGAAAGGTTGGCATTTTGCCAGCCTTTCTTGTTTACTACTTCATTCATTTTACAAATAAAAATTTTGTTTTGGGGATACTTAAAAATCTTCGCTTAATGAGCATGGGGCCAAGCTGAAAAAATATAGACTATCGTAAAAAGTTCAGAATTTTATACGATATTAATGAAAGACTTTTGTAACATTTATGAAAGAAATTTGAAAGTTTTTTAAGCTAAGATGAATTTATAAATATTAATTTTATATTTTAAATCAATATACGACAGTATTTATATGTTTGTTTTTTAGAGTGTTACATGTAAGCAATCTAGGCTAAATCTTACTAAGAGAGGACAACAAAAATGAAGAAAAAATTTAAAACAATTGGAATTGGAAAGAAAGTAATTCCTACTGCAGCGGCATTAGGTATTCTTTTTTCTGTCGCTCCTATTGCAGAAAATAAAGCTAGCGCAGGAATAGGTACGGTAATA
Source organism: Bacillus sp. NH11B (assembly GCF_001884205.1). Lineage (NCBI taxonomy): Bacteria > Bacillati > Bacillota > Bacilli > Caryophanales > Bacillaceae > Bacillus > Bacillus sp. NH11B. Next base: position 36,103 of record NZ_MAOG01000061.1, read on the forward strand.
GATATAAGTATTACTGTATTAGGTGCTGTAGCAAACACTTATGAAGCACTTGGAATAAGCCCAGGGGATCGAGACCCTGGCACTCACATTGATGTATATGCAGAAAACGAAACTTACCAAGCTCCTAGTTTTACATCTGGGGAATTTAATATTTCCATGTATCATACACAAGGTGATTTGAATTTTCTTAAACCAGTTAAAGTACGCTATCCAAATGGAAGAATTGAAATTCATCAACTAAAATCTGGGCAGCAGCTTAAAATTACTGAAGCAGGTGCAATTATAGATCTAAACCCTAATGGAGCAAATGTCTCAGAACACGATCTTCTTTACATTACACAAGCACAATTAGACGAAGGAAAGACCGGAGTTGT
>NZ_MAOG01000062.1:0-223 GCF_001884205.1 Bacillus sp. NH11B
CTCAGATTTTTGTTGTTTCTTTTGAGAAGAATCATCCTGTTTAGAACCTTGCTGTTTCGGTTGAGAAGAATCATCTTGTTCAGAGTTTTGCTGTTTTGGTTGAGAAGAATCATCCTGTTTAGAACCTTGCTGTTTCGGTTGAGAAGAATCGTCTTGCTCAGATTTTTGTTGTTTCTTTTGAGAAGAATCATCCTGTTTAGAACCTTGCTGTTTCGGTTGAGAA
>NZ_MAOG01000063.1:0-244 GCF_001884205.1 Bacillus sp. NH11B
CAAATTTGAATTTTATTAAAAAATTGGACCAAAAGCATTAATAATGAGATGGGAAAAAGAGCATCATCACTGAAATAAAAAAGCCCTGCACACAGGGCGTATAAAAAGATACCTTAGCAATAACGACGATTAGGGGGACGTATTAGCTAAGGTATCTGTATAGGTGATTGCATACTAAGTATGCAATCAGGAGCATTGTTGAATGTATTGGGTTATTCAACAAGTTCAGAATAACACGAAATTT